>NZ_CADAJR010000012.1 GCF_902788255.1 uncultured Methanobrevibacter sp. | reverse complement strand
CGGTGGTGACGGAGGAACTGTAGATATCGGTTTACAATCCTTATCCGGAGCTATGGAAAGAGGACACAACATGACCTACATCTGTTACGATAACGAAGCTTACATGAACACAGGTATCCAAAGAAGTGGAGCAACTCCATTTGGTGCAACCACAACTACCTCACCAAAAGGAAGCGGAAGCTTCGGGGAAGACAAACCTAAGAAAAACATGCCTATGATTATGGCTGCCCACGGAATACCTTATGTCGCTACCGCTTCAATCGCATATCCTGAAGATTACGTGAACAAAGTTAAAAAAGCTGCAGAAACCAAAGGCCCTGCATATATCCACTTACAACAACCATGTACTACCGGTTGGGGATATCCTTCTGAAAAAACTATTGAAATGGGTAGATTAGCTGTAGAAACTGGATCTTGGATTTTATATGAAATCGTAAACGGTAAATTCGAAATCACTTACAGGCCTGAAGAAAGAAAACCTGTAAAAGAATATCTCGCACCACAAAAAAGATTCAGACACTTAGATGATGAACTCATTGAAAAAATCCAAAAATATGTAGATGCAGAGTGTGAAGAATTAGGTTTATAAGGTGATACAATGGAAAAAATTTCTGTTAACAGTAATTTATGTGACGGATGTATGAACTGTGAAAACATGTGCGCATCTGTTCATAGATCCAGTAGAATAAAAATCGTAGAATATCATTCTTCCTTTTATTCCATTGTATGTCAACACTGTGAAAGTGCACCATGTATTACAATCTGTCCAACAGAAGCCATAACCGATGAGGGAGTGGACACCTCCAAATGTATCGGATGTGGACTCTGTGTTATGGTTTGTCCGTTTGGTGCAATGACATTTGATGCAAACATTGCTGAAAAATGTGACCTCTGTGCTGATAGAGAAGAAGGACCTGCATGTATCAAAGCCTGTACCAAAAGAGCTATCAGTATTCTTGATCCTGCTAAAGTCAAATCCAAAAATCAGGAAAAATATCTTTCCAAAATGGCAGGATTATATGAACCTGACAAGAAAAAAGGCGGCTTTGTCCATGTACTGACAAGTCAAGCAAGAGCAAGACTTGTGCTAGAAGAATAAAAAATTATGTTTAATTCAGGAAACTGTACTACATGTACAACCTGTGGAAGTTGTCAACAAACACCAAATGTTGACACTCCAACCTTATTTTGTATGAACTGTGAACCATCAGATGCACCATGTCTAAAAGTCTGCAAGGAAAATGCCATTGAGGTTTTAGGCGGAGCCATCATTATCAACAGCGAAAAATGCAATCTCTGCAGAGACTGTGTCGATGCCTGCCCCCACAACATTATCAAAATATAAATATTTCAAAAACCAAAAATAACAATAATTAATTTTATAAGGGTTTTATTTTGATTACTAAAGATGTTATTAAAGAAAGTGTTTATGAACTTTACAAGCAGGCAGTTATCGTTCTTGGTGATGATGTAAAAAAATCACTTGAAGACGCATTAAAAATAGAAGAACATGAACTTGCAAGGCTAAATATTGAAGCCATATTAAAAAATATTGAACTTGCCGAAGAAAAAGGCATTCCAATGTGTCAGGATACAGGCCTGCCCGTTGTTTTTGTAAAATTGGGAAATGTTGAGGTTGAAAATCTGCGTGAAGGAATAGAGGAAGGAATAAAAAAAGCCACAACAGACGTGCCAATCAGACCAAACATTGTAGATCCCCTAACACGTGAAAACACCAACATAAACGTTGGAGATTACATTCCACCAATCGACATTGAACTGATAGACGAAGACTACCTTGAAATAACAATTTTACCGAAAGGATTCGGTTCAGAAAACAACAACGCCCTAAAAATGGCATTGCCTGCCGAAGGAATTGAAGGAATAAAGGAATTTGTAGTGGAATCAGTTCTTAAAGCAAAAGGAAAACCATGCCCTCCAACCGTAGTGGGTGTCGGAATCGGAGGAACATCAGACCTGTGTCTAAAATTAGGTAAAAAAGCGTTGCTCGGCAAAGTTGGTGAAAGAAACCCTGACCCACAAATAGCCAAACTCGAAGAAGAGATACTTGAAGAAATCAACGCTTCAGGAATCGGACCTATGGGACTCGGTGGAAAAACAACAACACTTGACGTTAAAATCCTGAAGGCCCATACACATACCGCAGGATTGCCAATAGGTGTCTGCATCCAATGCTGGGCAGACAGGCATGCGACAACAAGAATCTACGACGAATAGATTATCTGAATGTTCTTGGAGTGGTTGGTCTTGGAATATTGTCGTGGAATTCCACTGCAACATCAACCATTTCCACAGAAATGTCACCTATTCTTTTAAAAGCCTTCACCAGCCTGAATAAGTAAATAAAATAATTTGAACGCTCTTTTTCATCAAAGGTACTTTCAGCCATTTGAGTTGCAATCAAATTTATTGCCTTGGATTGCATTATATGAATTGTATCCGCCAAATCCATAACATCATCTTTCAGCTCGGTTTTGCCTTCAATAAATGCCTTCATGGCAATACTAATCATGGATTGTGCAGTCTTATACATCTTTTTCAATTTTTTCAATATGTTGTCATCAATCTCATAAACATCATTGATTACAAATTTTGCAATATGACCGCAGTAGTCCCCAATACGCTCCAGGTCATATGCAATCTCATTGTAAAGAATTGATTTTGAAATTTCGGAATGCTGATTGATGCTGACAATGGTTTCAACGGAGGTTCTGATTTTTTCAACCATATTGTTTGTGGCAAAGTCCATCTCCAACGCCTTGCTTGCCTTATCCTCATCATATTCCAAAACAGCATCAAAGGACATTTCAAGCTGTGAGTGGACATGTCTTGCCATATTGGCCAACATATCATTGATTAAAACATTGCCAGGAGAATTTTTGGTATTGACATAATCCCCAACAGATTCTACCGCATTCTGATAGCTTTTCAAATCAATCATGTATGCTCTTTTGACTGTGCCCTCCTTGACAAGGGGCTGCAACAGTTGAGTGACATATCTGCGTGTGATTCCTAATTTTTCGGCTATTTCATCCTGGGTGGATGGATTTTCATATAAAATCAAATCCAGAATTTCCTTTAATGTCTTATCACGTTTGCTCATTTAACTCACTATTTCTTATAGTCATCCAAAAGATCATTAGATTCAAATTGGATATTGCTTGAAGACCTGTTAATACCGGTTTGAGGTTTTTCTTCACTTAAATGATTTTCAAATTGAACCTTATCCTCATGTCTTAGCTGATTTATCGGTTTGTGATTTCTTACACGAATACCTTTTCTTTTTTTCTCATATGCAAAGTCATCATGTTTTGGAGAGTGATGAACTTTTCTGGCATTGGATTTGGAGAAATTTCCCTGATTAACTTTATGCGAGAACATTTTGGATTCTTTTTCAGTGTCCCTGGCAGACACCAATATTTTATATATCACAAAGACAATCAATATCAATGCAATAACTGCAATTGGAAAGTCAAACCTGGCAAATACTCCGTCATAGATATTGGTTATGACATTTCCCGCATCTACAAAACCCCTTGCCAGGAATATTAATCCAACGAATGCAATGATTGCACCGTGTGATTTTTTAATTATATCCGGATTTAAAAGCAGAGGATATACGCTGATAATAATCATTGCTACTCCTAAAATCCTGTATAAACTGTTATTTGCCAAATTCTGTAGGGACAGGAATGCATTAAGGAATGTTTGAGGTAAAATTCCCCATTGAGATAATAAAGCGAAAATTAATAATAATTGAATTAAGCCTATAACAACCAATGGAAATATATATGCGATTTCCCATTCAAAACTTTTACTGAACTTTGCTTCAGAAACAGGGTTGGATAAAGCTTCAGTAAGCATGTTGTACAATACAGAACTGATAACAGAACCGATGATTGTACCGGCAACTCCTAAGATTGATGTCAACACTGCCACAAAAGCAGATATGAAACCTACGAGTATTATCTTTTTATGATTCAATTTTTTCACCTTAAAAATTTTATTTATAATATTTTTAATTTATAACAATTTAAACTTTAAGGTAGTTAGCAGTATTTAAAACTTTTGATTGGAAAAAAATTAGAAAGAATACTCATGTAAAATGCAAATATCCTTAAAAAAAATAGTTTTGAAAGCCTTAGGGGGGATTCGAACCCCCGACTTCTACCTTACCAAGGTAGCGCTCTACCACCTGAGCCACTAAGGCGAAATTATCGGAAAAAATATAAGTAGTGCATGGGAAGGGATTCGAACCCTCGAAGGCCTATGCCAAAGGATCTTAAGTCCTTCCCCTTTGGCCGCTCGGGCACCCATGCATATAATAACTAATATGTGCATGTATACTATATAAATGTTTTGGTTTTTTGAAAATTTTTATCAAATTTAAACCAAACCATTATTAAAAGAATATAACCATAATGAAACGGAAGTCAATATTAAAATCACAATTACCCAAACAACAATGAATACTTTCTTAATGTCGGATTCGCCTTTAGTAAAATATTTTTCACCAGGCATATCACTGGAAATCTGACGGTTGTTCTTGTATTTATCATCATTTCTAAGATAGCAATAAAATGCCCTTGTAATGAAATAGAATATTACAAACATGAAAACGCCTACAAAAGGCAATAATCCACCATTTAAAAATAAGGCTGAAACTGATGAGAACAATAACATTAAAAACATGAAAAATAAAACGGACAATATTATTGAAATACCCTTGTTAAATATCATTTATTACACCTACTAAAGTTTTTGTCAATTATAATATTAAAAACTTTAGGAATGCCAAAAAATTATTTTCAACAAACTATATAAACATTGAGAAAGTTAAATTAAATCATAATAAAATTTTAATGGTGTATCAATTGAAAGTAGATATGGAAGAATGTGGAGTTTGCGAAGATTGTATTGATGTATGTTTAGAAGAAGCAATTCAAAGAAGAGCATACACAATCATTATCGATGAAAGCAAATGCAACAATTGCGGCGAATGCGTTGACGTTTGTCCAGTTGGCGCATTATATGAAGAATAGGATCTTTTATGAAATTGAAATTCACAATAATTGATTACATAATAATTATATTGGTGATATGTGCAGTCATTTTTGCATTTATTCATATCACTACCGATGATTCATCCGACCTTAAAAAAACTGCTTTTGATGAATCAACTGTCAATAAAATACCTGACACTTACCTCAAATACTATAAAGACGGTTATATTATAAAAGCCAATGTTGAAGGATACAATGCAACCGATGGAAACAGAACAACATTAAACGGTACAGTCGTCTGGGAAGATGACAACGGCGGAAACGGAGTCAAACTGTTGATTGATTCTAACAACAAGACATATCTGGTTGGATTGTACAGAACAGTTCCAAACGCTGACATCTACATTGACCACATCAGTTTGGAAAGCAATGGTGAAAAATATAAGAATTTATATGAATTCAAAGTCAAACCGGTGGAGATAACCTCCATTAAGGATTTGACAAGCAAGCTTCCGGATGACGGAAACTATGAAATCACAACAACATTATCCGTTGATTCACTTAGCTCCAAAGACTTGCAAAAAATTTCCAGCAAAATTGTAACTGACTCCAAGAGGGAATCCATCAAATCAAGTGACTATGACAATGAATTGGCCATTAAAAAGGCAACAAAACAAAACCTTGAGGATGCGGATGCAATTTTAGGAAACATTGATGCGGCATCATACGAAATCACAATAAGACTTTATGATGCAACCGAAAGCCAGATCAATGAAATTAACAAAAACTTTGATGTTAAAAACATGAGAACCTTTTAGTTGTGTAGACAATGAGCGTTATTTACTCTACCTTAACTTCAATAATAAATAGGATTAGTGACGAGATTCATAAATCCTTTTTATTTACATTTATTTTTACAATTCTAGAATTTATTGAAAAGCAATGGACCAGCAGCTATTTCAAAAGGTTCTATCCAAGCGAGAATTTTTTAGGATTTTTTAACAAAAGCATAATCCTGAAAAATCACATCTTCAATCCGTTGATTGTGCTTTTTTTATTTGCACTGTTTCTGATTTTATCAATGAGTGCACCATCCACCAGTCTGGTGATTACACTGATTCTGGCGTTTGCCGGTTTTTTTATCGGATCTGCACTGCTTCCAAGATACATTTTAAAAAATGATTTGAAAAATATTATCCAATTCCAAAGAAAGGACATTTACTCAATTGGTTTTTGCCTTATTTTGGTAAGTATCGTGTTTTTCTTCATAAGCGTTGCTTCAGTTGGAGGAATTCCTCTCATAAAGCCTTCAATCAGATACCTGCTAAAACCTATCCTTACAATGCCGGTATTTCTCATCATACCTGGAACATGTCTGGTTGCAAGTGCATATCTAAAGGATTTCAACGACTCAAAAATCACCCGTTCACAGGTGAGATTCAGATTCATATTTTTGCTTGCAATTGACTGTGCATTTTTATTGCTTCTAGGCTATAGGACACCACTACTTGCAGCATTTCTCATCATAATTATTATAGGTTTCTATGGAAATATTGTTTCTCTATGGGAAGTTATAGTTGGTGCACTAATTGGTATAGGTGCGATAGTAGGAATTGGTTATTTTCGTTCATTAGGAGAGATGACAATCACCTCATCAACAAGCCCATTCTACACACTTCAGTCCAGAGCGGACTTTACACTGCATGTTTTGAACCTTCTCGATTTCATTGGAGGAAACTTCGGCCTTACACACGGACACATGCTTGCCAGCTCAATTCCGGGAAGCGACCTGGGACCGAGGATGATGGTTGGAAAACTCATAGCATGGAGAACAGAAGTGACCGTGACCCCGACACTTATCGGGCAGATGGTTGTGGACTTTGGAAAGGTAGGAGTTTTTGTCGGGATGATGCTTCTTGGATTCATTTTGGGAATCGGATTTAAAATAGTTCAAATCACCAAAAACTATTTTTACATTGGATTATATGCATTATTGTTAACCTACACCATTTTAGGAATTGAAACCGGAATCTTAGACATTCAGGTATTGATTTATTTTGCAATAGCTATTTTTATCTATTTTACCTGCATCAGACGCTCATTTTGCAAATAGTAATACTAATTTCAAAAATAACACTCAAAAAATATTACTTAACGTATTACTTAACTTTAAAAATAATACAAAAAAGTATTACTTTAATAATCTTTATATACTGAAATTAAATTAACATATTAAATGTCAAGAGCAATAATGAGTTTATTAACCATTAAACTTAATAAAACTCCCAATACACTTGATATTAAGAAAATAATTAAAATATATTACATTTCTAGTAATACTATTTTACTGAAAATATGGTAAAAAGTATTACTGAAAAAATGGAGGAATAAATTTGCATATACCTGACGGATTTATACCTATTGCACAATGTCTAGTATACTATGTAATATTGATTGTTGCATTATACTTCTCAGTAAGATGGGCAAGATCCAATTTAGATGAAAAACGTATACCTCTTTTAGCAGTTCTCGCAGCAGGTATCTTTGCAATCATGTCTATGAATATGCCTATTCCATTCGGTACCAGTGGACACATGGTTGGTGGAGCTTTAGTTGCAATAGTATTTTTAGCACCTGAAGCTGCAGTACTTGTATTTACAGTAGTACTTCTAATCCAGGCACTAATCTTTGGAGACGGAGGAATCACTGCTTTAGGAGCAAATGTATTGAACATGGCAATCGTTGGAGGTTTCGTTGGATTATACACCTTCAAAGGATTGAACGGAATTATAGGAAAATACCCTGCAGCAGGTGTTGCAGCATGGCTTGCAACCGTCATTGCGGCATTAGCCTGTGCAATCGAAATGGGTATCGCAGGAACATTCCCAATAAACATCGGTATTCCATCAATGGTATTATACCACTTCTTTATTGGAATAATCGAAGCAGTATTAACTGTGATTGTTCTTGTGGCATTAGACAAATTCAGACCAGATCTACTTGCATGGAACAAGGGGGACGCATAAAATGGAACAAAAAGATTTAATGTTAATTGGTATTGCAGTAGTAATCTGTGTAATAATCTGTGTGCTTTCACCATACATTGCATCTGGTGACCCAGACGGATTAGAAAAATCTGCAGAGGACTCCGGACTTCCGGAAGATTTCTCAGTAGAAGAAATCAAAGGAATACCTGGAGCAATATTCCCCGATTATGCATTTGCAAGTAATCCTGATAACCAAATGTTGCAAATTGTGGCCTTGGTAATAGGTACAATAGTAACCTTAGTTTTAGGATATGCGGTTGCAGAGGTCGTAAGAAACAGAAATTAAATAAGTTTTATTTAATTTCTTTATTCCCTTTTTTTTAAAAAGTAATTGAAATTGACTAAAATTGACATAACCAAATAATAATATATGACTAATTTTTAATATTATAATAGTGAATAATCATGCCTGACATAACACAGATTATAAGATTTGATGACTTAGCGTCACAGAATAGCCCAATTCATGATTTGGAAGGGAGAATAAAACTCATTTCCACCATTTTTATAATCATAGTTTGTGTTGTTTCACAGGAAATTTTCATACCCCTTGTTTTAGAAATAGTATTGCTTGTTATTCTGAAAATGGCAAAATTATCCTATATTGATTCTTTTAAGAGACTTTTGATGCTGCTTCCATTCGGTGGAGCGATCATAATTTTTCAGCCATTCATACAGCCGGGAAATGTTATCTGGAGTTACTCATGGCTTACCGTCACTGATGTCGGACTGAACTGGGCGGTGCTGTTATTGGTGCGTATGATAACCACCTTGACTGCGATAATCATCTACTCATCAACCACTCCTCTGCAGGAAATGGCCAGTTCCTTTAGAAAACTTAAGATGCCGAGAGATTTGGCAATGATTCTTTCAATCATGGTCCGCTTCCTCTTTCTGTTTGTTGATGAACTTGCTGCAATCCGCAAAAGTCAAAAATCAAGAAACTTCAGCATCCACGCGAAAAACACTCCCTACAAATGGAGAGTCAAACAGGTGGGCTACACCATAGGAATGATGTTTTTAAAGGCATATGAACAAGGTGAAAGGGTTCACAAAAGTATGGTGAGTCGTGGTTTTTCGGATGCCTCTGAAATGTTTGATGAAAAGAAATCTCCCGAAAGAAGCGATTATATGTTCTTATTGGCAATAATCATAATAGTCATAATAATTGAAATCATCATATTCAAATACTCCGGACAGTTAGGTTACTTCGGACAGAAATTATCAATTAATTAGGTGGAATAATGGAACAAATTCATTTAGAGACAAAAAACTTATCATTTACATATCCAGATGGAACTCAAGCTTTAAAAAATGTCAACATTAAAATCAGGAAAGGCGAAAAGATAGCCATTATGGGACCGAATGGTGCCGGAAAATCCACACTGTTTTCACATTTCAACGGATTGAGCGAACCCACATCAGGACATGTTGAGATAGACGGTGAGGAAATTGTCTTTGAAAGGGATGAACTGCTTAAAGTCAGACAGAAGGTAGGTATCGTATTCCAGGATCCAAATGACCAGCTGTTTGCACCGACAGTAAAGGAAGATGTGGCATTCGGACCTATGAATTTGGGTCTTGATTATGATGAAGTCAAAAAAAGGATTGTCGAATCACTGGAAATGGTTGGTATGAGCGGGTTTGAGGATAAGACTCCACACCACCTAAGTGGCGGCCAGCAGAAAAGAGTTGCCATTGCAGGCATTGTGGCTATGAGACCTGAAATAATGATTCTTGACGAACCTACTGCGGGACTTGACCCTGAAGGTGTCGATAAGGTATTGGACATTTTAAATAAACTGAATGAAGAAGGAATAAGCATAGTCATCTCATCACATGACATTGAAATGGTCAATGAGTTTGCAGACAAGATATTTGTCCTCTACAATGGTGAGATTATTGCAGAAGGGGACAAGCATCAGATATTTTCCGATAAGGAACTGTTAAAAAAAGCTCATCTAAAAGCCCCGGTTACAACTGAAATACTTTATAAGCTAAAAGAAAACGGATTAAATGTTGATACTGAAAAATTAAGTATCGAAGAAACGGTTCAAGAAATATTAAAAGCTAAAAATATTTAATTTGTAGCTTTTTTTCTGTTTTTAATTTTATCTTTGAGTTTTACGATAAACTCGAATTCCTGATTTAGTTCTGGAGAGTTTGCAAATCCACAGTTTGGACAGTGAATCTGATTGCAGTTACTGTGTTTTCCACAGCTAGAACATCCACGGTTTTCCAAATCATTCTCATCAAATTCGAAACCGCACATACGACATTTCATGATAAACACCCTTAAAAAATAGTTAAAAAAAATAATAAAAACATTGAAGTTTATTCCACTTCAATATTTTCAGCTTCTTCTTTACGAAGACAAATATCGTATCCTTTTACACTTAACTCGATAGGATCACCTAAAGTTGCAACCTTTTTGATTTTAAGCTCTGCACCTTTAACAAAACCCATACCTAATAAGTGTCTTTTTAAACCAGCATCCCCAGTGTCGTGATACTTAACGATAGTGACTGTTTCTCCTGGTTTTGCATCTCTTAAAGTTTTTGACATTATTTCATCCTCTCTGAAAAAATAATTTTTTAGGTATACTAAACTTTGTTGTATGTAATATATAAATATTTAGTCATGACTAAAAAATTTGATGATAATTAGATTAAATCTAATCATCATTGAATTTTCATATTTATCCGAAACCAGCTAATAAACCGATATTGTATACTAAGAAGGATACAATGTATGCAGTTACCAAAGTGATACCGGACATTATTAATGGCCATTTGAAACCATTGGTTTCCTGTCTGATTGCACCGATAGCAGCGAAACATGGTATGTATAATAATGTGAACACCATGAATGCGAATGAAGACAATGGAGTGAACAAGTCTTTAACCATTGCAGTCATTCCAGCTTCATCATCCTCTTCAACACCGGATAATGTTCCGAATGTAGATACTACAACTTCTTTAGCTACTAAACCTGTAATGATTGCAATACCAGCTTGCCAGGTTCCGTAACCCATTGGAGTAAAGATTGGTGCAATTACTGAACCGATCATACCTAATATACTGTCTGCAGATCCGTATTCAACACCGAACGGCAGGGTACTTAAAATCCAGATTACAATTGTTGAACCTAAAATGATGGTACCTGCTTTTCTGAGGAACCCTTTGGTTTTCTCCCAAGTGTGTAAGAGCACACCTTTTACGGATGGGACTTTATATGTTGGAAGTTCCATAACAAACGGAGCGGACATTCCTTTGAAGAGTGTTCTTTTAAGGATAGCTGCTACAATCAATGCCACAACAATACCGATAAGATACATTGAAGTTACAATAAGGGATTGTTGAGTCACTACAAATGGTCCTAAAGCAAATACCGGAATTGCTCCGAAAAATGCTGCGGTGAACATTGCGTAGATAGGCATTCTTGCAGTACATGACATGAACGGAATAAGCATCATTGCAAGAATACGGTCTGATTCGTTTTCCATTGTTCTTGTTGCCATAATTGCAGGTACACCACAACCGAATCCTAAAATCATAGGAATGAATGCTTTACCGTGAAGACCCACAAGTTTGTGCATAACCATATCTAATGTGAATGCTGCTCTTGCTAAGTATCCGCTGTCTTCTAAAATACTTAATAACAAGAACATGATAATAATTTGAGGCAAGAATACAAGTACTCCACCTACACCCCCGATGATACCGTCATTTACAAAGGATAATAAAGTTGGATCAGAGATAACGGTTTCCATATATCCTGCCAACATTGCAAATCCTTCATCGATTGCATCACAGAATGGAGTAGAAATGGTAAATGTTAAATGGAACAACAAGAAAATAATTACAACAAATATTATTGGTGCTAAAATTCTATTGGTTACTATTTTATCGATTTTATCAGTTGTTGACTCTTTTTCAACGGAAGGTCTTTTGACAGCCTCTGCCATTAAGCCCCCGATAAATGCATATCTTGCATTTGCAACAACTTCTTCTGCACCTTCCTTATATACGTCATGAAGGTGACTTGCCACTTTGTCAACTTCAACCATAATCTGAGAACTTTTGCTTGACTGTTGAACCTTGTCGATTACGATTGAATCTTTCTCTAATAGTTTTACTGCAGTCCAAACTGAAGGAACATCCATTAATGAACTGTCTTGCTCGATTAATTCTTGAATAGGAACCAAATGTCCCCTCAATTCATCCCCGTATGATAACTTTGCGCTAGAATCAATCGGTTTTGCTGCCTGTTTTTCAACGGTTGTCAGCAATTCATCAAATCCGTCACCGGTTTTAGCGTTTACTTCAACTACCGGAAAACCTAATAGTTCACTCATCAATTTAATATTGATGATGTGGTCCTTTTTCTTAGCAAAATCGTTCATGTTAAGAGCCATTACAAGATTGGCTCCTAATTCCATCATTTGTACTGTTAAATATAAGTTTCTTTCTAAATTAGCAGCATCAACCACGTTAATAATTACATCAGAGTCATCATCCACAATGAAATCCCTTGATACGATTTCTTCCATGGAATGAGCACTTAATGCATAATTACCTGGTAAATCAATAACATCATAGTCATAGCTTCCATGCTTGAAATGACCTTCTGCCCTTTCGACAGTTTTTCCAGGCCAGTTACCTACATGTTGGCGCATACCAGTTAATCGATTAAAAACGGTGGTTTTACCCACGTTAGGATTACCTGCTAATCCTACAATTAATTCTGTCATTAACCATTCTCCCATTTTGATAACATCTTTGAAAAAAATGTTATTATTTACTAAAAAATTTTTTAGTTTAAGTCCTAATTCAAAAAAATTAGGTTTGCCTAAACAATATTACATTGTATTTTATTACATATAAATATTTAGGTATGCCAAAAACAATTTAAAAATTAAAAAAAATTACTACAAAAACATTGAATTGAAACCTACACAAACCCAACTAACAGACCCACATTATAAATCAGGAATGAAACGATGTATGCGGTTGTTATAGTAATTGCACACATGATTAAGGCCCATCTGTATCCATTGGTTTCCTGCTTGATAGCCCCAATTGTACCTATACATGGCACATACAGCAATGTGAATGCCATGAATGAATATGCTGAAAGTGGTGTGAAAGTATCCTGAACTATTCTTGTAATTCCTTCATTGTCATCACCGCTGATGCCTGAAAGAGTTCCGAAAGTAGCCACAACAACTTCCTTGGCAGCCAAACCTGAAATGATTGCAACAGCCGCTTGCCATGTTCCAAATCCTAACGGAGCAAAAATAGGGGCAATAACGCTTCCGATCTGACCCAACAGACTGTCGGCAGAGGCATATTTTACACCCAATGGGAAAATGCTTAAAACCCACAATACCACGGAACATACAAAGATCAGTGTACCTGCCTTTTTCAGGAATCCTTTTGATTTTTCCCATGTATGCAGCAATACACCCTTAACTGAAGGTATCTTGTATGTTGGAAGTTCCATTACAAATGGAGTGGACAGCCCCTTAAACATTGTCCTTTTCAGGATAGCGGCAACAATAAGCGCTACAACAATACCCAACACATACATTGACAGCAGCACAATTCCATTGTGTTCATTAAAAAACGCCGCAATAAACACTGCATAAATAGGCAGCCTTGCAGTACATGACATGAACGGAACAAGCATCATCGCAAGCATACGGTCTTTTTCATTCTCCAGGGTCCTTGTTGCCATGATGGCAGGCACCCCACAACCGAATCCCAAAACCATGGGGATGAATGCCTTACCGTGAAGCCCAACCAGCTTGTGCATTATAATATCCAATGTAAATGCGGCCCTTGCAAGATAACCGCAGTCTTCCAGAATGCTTAAGAATAAAAATATTATCACGATTACAGGCAGATATGTCAAGACCCCACCTACTCCACCGATGACCGCATCACAAATGAATGATTTGAGATATGGATTGGCTATATATACAGCAACCTCCCCTGAAAGAAACTTGAAAAATTGAGCAATCAACGCTTCAAAAGGGTCCCCCAGGACATAGGTTACTTCAAACATCAGATACATGAGTACAATGAAAATAGGAATCGCCAAAATTCTGTTGGTGACAATCTTGTCTATCTTATCACTCATGGTTTCCTTTTCAACGGCAGGTCTTTCAACAGCCTCGGCCATCAAACCTCCGATGAAGGCATATCTTGCATTTGCAATAACCTCTTCGGCACTTTCCTTGTAGATATCGTGAAGATGCTTTGACACCTTGTCTGTTTCAATGAAAATTTCAGAACTGTTCTTGGAATTCTGGACCTTTTTTATTACAATGCTGTCCTTTTCAAGCAACTTGATTGCAGTCCATATTGAAGGCACATCCAGCAGATTCTCATCCTTTTCAATTAGTTTCTGCATATCATCCAAATGCTCTTTTAGCTCGGCACCATATGCCAGCTTTAAACTGGAATCGATAGGATTTGCTGCCTGATGTTCAACGGTTGTCAGCAGCTCTTCAATTCCGTCACCAGTTTTGGCATTGATTTCAATGATTGGAAAACCAAGCAGTTCACTCATCAAGTCAATGTTAATGAAGTGTTCCCTTTTCTTGGCAAAATCGTTCATGTTAAGTGCCAATATCAAGTTTGCACCCAGCTCCATCATCTGAACTGTCAGGTACAAATTACGTTCAAGATTGGCCGCATCAACAACATTAACTATAACATCCGAATTGTCATCAACAATAAAATCCCTTGAAACAATCTCCTCGATTGTGTGGGCACTCAATGCATAATTTCCCGGCAAGTCAATAAGATTATACTCATAATTTCCATGCACAAAATGACCTTCTGCCCTTTCAACTGTCTTTCCAGGCCAATTGCCCACATGCTGATGCATACCTGTCAAAAGATTAAAAACAGTGGTCTTACCCACATTCGGATTTCCTGCCAAACCTACAATCAACTTTTCCATAACGATTCCAACGTAGCTCATCAATTAAATTTAGTATTCAAAAAAAATTAAATTCCTCTAATAATTCTATTATCCTCATATTATTTATATATATGATTTAGGCATACCAAAATTACTTATATAATTAAATATATAATTAAAAATAATAAAGATTAATTGTTATTTTCAAAAAGGGTCGATATAATGAGCGATGCTGTCGAACAGGCAAAACAGTATATTTCAAGCAAAAATTATGATGAAGCACTTAAATTAGCAAGAAAAAGGCACGGAAAAGACGATATTGATGAATATCTTAGTATTTTGGACTTGCTTATTGATGAAGATTTTCTGCTTGCACTTGAAGAGAAGGGAATGTATTACCAATACTATGACGAAAGCCATGACAACGGAGACTACGGTGAAAGATACTTTGACAAATATCTCGAAAAGCAACCTAGATCCATTAATGTCATTTCAGACAAGGCACTGTCAAGGTTCAACAAGGGCCACATTGATGAGGCAATGGACTACATGGACAAGGCCTATGAAAAATACAGTTCCTATTCAAAAATCGAAAAGCCAAGAATCAAGAAAAATGAGGTGCTGATGGGTAAAATCGAACTGCAGATTCAGGCAAAGCAGTATCATGATGCCCTGATCAATCTAAACAAGTACGAAAATCAGTACGGAATCGATGAAAAACTGCTCCTATACAAAGGCCAGATGCTTCAAAAGGAAGGCAAAAACCGGGACGCCATCGACTATCTGAACAAATCCCTGGAAAATGAGGACACACTAGTAGGATTTAATGCAAAGGCCGATGCACTCTATGAGCTTGGAGAATATAAGGATGCGCTTAAGGCATACAACAGATGCATCCAATATGAAAAAAGAGCCAACCCGGATTTGGAACTGCGTACCAACTTCAACTACAAGGCTGCGTTCTGCTGTGTCGAGCTGGGCGATGATCAGGAAGCGGTAAAGCATTTGAACAAGACCATCAGCATGCTGAACGAGTATGGAAGGCTTCCGAATGACCTGGAAAAAATCTATCAGAAATGCTCATTTGAAAAGGAAAGGATCATGAAAACCGGACAGGTTAAGGACAGCGAGTTCAAGCAATCCAAATTCATATCCTACAAATCTGCAATCTACATTTTGATAGTCATACTTATTTTATATGTTCTCTTAAAATTATTGGGATACGGATAGTTTAGGTATGCCTAAAAATTTAGAAACATTTATATACTATGAGAACATACTTTAATACAAGTGACATAAATTTAGGCAAACCTAAATTTTCACTTATACAGTTAAATACAATCTCTAAAAAAAGGTATTAAATTAACTTTTCACAATTTTTTAATTTAATACACGGAAAATTAATCTGCCAAATTTTCCAAAATCAGTCAAAATTGGTGTTTAATCTCTCCTCCATATAATTAAACACCAACCTCAATTATTTTTTTAATATCCTTCACCGTCATATGTAGCGGCATCATCGTAGATTTCTTCATCCCAATAGTTATCTTCGATATAATCATCTATTTTCTGATTCAAACCCCAATTATGATTATCATAATAGGTATATGCATTAAAACCTGATTTTATTGTTTTTACGGTTACATCCTTTGTTTTTGAAGCGGATTTATATTTGCTGTCACCGTCAAATTTTACCTCAACACTATATGTGCCAGGATCATATTTCAAGCGAAGATGCTTGTATGGCGCATAGGCCCATTTATAGTCCCCGTTGGAAGCGGTGATTTTATAGTGAAGGGTTCCTTTGCTTTTGATTTCCTTGCCTTTACTGTCAACAAGCTTGATAATGATAACTCCCTTACCGTTAAGCCACTTATCGGTTGAAATCTTTACTTTCACCTTTTCTTTTGCAGATACCGGGCTCAGCAATAGCAGGAAAGCCCCCAATAATATTAATATGATGACGATTTTTTTGTTCATGTTATTAAATTGTTACAAATACTATTTAACCCTTGACATTTAAATATAATATAAGTGATTTTATGATAGAATATGATGATATAATTAAAGACTCACCCTTCCTTGTAAATCATTTGATTACATTAAGCAAGACACATGATTTTTACATAAATAAACACATCAAAAACAGCACAGAAATCCAACCAAGCCAATACTACATGCTCCTGTTTTTATATTACGAAATGGGAACCACACAGTCCGACATTGCAAAGGCCTGCTTTATGGACAGAAGTGGAGTTTCAAGAGCGTTTAAGGAATTTGAAGAAAAAGGACTGATTACACGAGAAGTTGACAACGACAACAAAAGAGCATACAAAATCACTTTAACAAAAAAGGGCAATGCAACAGCAGAGTTTTTAATTAAAAAAGAAAAGGAATGGGATGATATGATTTGTGAAGAACTGAATATCACCCGCAGCGAAACCCTTGAACTGCTTTCAAAGATTTCCATGAAATCATTGAAGTTCAACCGTGAAAAATTCTAGTCATAACCTTCAGATTCAAGATAATCATCTATATCATAATTGTCCCCATATTCATAATGGTCGTAATATGCCCCAGGATCTGTTCTGGACAATGTATACCTGTCAGGCACTACGGTATGATAGTGACTGGAACCGCCAGTAGAATAGGACGGCGAAGAAGTGGAACTTGTCTGAGAATATGTTGAGGTAAACTCATTTTTATCCAAATCCAATATTTTATATAAAAGCTGAGCTTCTGTATATGAGATTTCATCGGTTGAGAGAATTATGCCGTAAACCGCATTCTTTTCCGGATAGTGCACCAAAAAGCACAGGCCATTCATTGAAGTGAGATAATCAGAGATGTAGCTTACACCATCATTGCCTGAAATACTATTATAATTTTCAGGAGAATCCTTCCAGACGATCATGTAACCCTTATTGCCCGAAGTGTCGACATAGCTGATATTTTTAGCATTCTTCCATCCCAAATTCTGACCCAAATTGGTTTTGAAAGTTCCGTCAGGAATGCTTTGCTCACCGACCTTGACACATCCGGACAGTTTGGCAGTAAGCATCTTATCCCCACCGATATCCTCGACAACCTCATCACTATAGCTTGCCTCAGATGGAGGAACAAGCAAGTTGATTGCTGAGCCCACGAAAAAACCTATAAGGAGCATGGCCACAAACAATCCCACCAGAATAACCGCAACCTGCTTAATATTAGACATAATCATATATAACATTTTACTCACATTTAAAATTTTTTAATGCAAATTTTTACCATAGCATCTCAATTCAACAAATCAAAAGCAATGTTGACTTTAAAAATAAATAAACTTTAAATTATACCTCAATTAATGAATATTTCATGATAGAATTAGTTATAGCTTGTTTTATAGGAATATTAATTGGAACAACAACCGGCATGATACCTGGCATACACGTGAATACCGCAGGAGCAATACTCTTTGCATCTTCAACGTTTCTTTTGACAATAGTTTCACCGGAATTTCTATGTGTGCTGATGGTTTCGATGTCCATTGCACATGCACTGATTGAATTTGTGCCCTCAATGCTTTTGGGCGTGCCTCAGGAGGGAACCGCAACATCAATCCTTCCGGGACACAGAATGGTTTTGCAGGGCAGATCAAAGGAAGTGATTAGAATCGTGTCCGTCGGAGGATTCGGGGCAATCATAGTTACAATTTTGATGCTTCCAATCTTTGCAATAGCTCTGCCGTTTCTGCATGAAGCCTCAAAACCATTCACATGGATTATACTTCTTGTCGCATCGGTTTACCTTACACACAAGCTGACCGGAAACTTCAGGGACTTTTTATGGTCACTGCTGCTTTTTGTACTTTCGGGACTTCTGGGTTGGGCCATATTCCAGACACCAATATCCTCCGGAACAACACTGATGTGCACCTTTTCAGGGCTTTTCGGCATAAGCACAATACTTTTCAGCCTGAATGACTCTTCGACAATACCTCACCAGAACCCATTCTATGAGCTTGATATCGACTACGGCAAGTTCAAAAGCATCTTTGCCGGAGGAATCACCGGTGCGATACTTGGTTTTCTTCCAGGTTTCGGACCTGCACAGGGAACGGTAATTGCCCAGGCAGTGAGCGGAACAAACGATAATGACGATGATGATACCGTGAATTTCCTTCTGGCAACATCGGGACTGAACATTTCCGACTGTCTTTTTTCACTGATTGCAATCTACATCATCGGAAATCCCAGAAGCGGAATAGCGGTTTACATGTCCTATCTGATTTTTGAGATGGGTTTGAACCATCTGGCGATTTTCATTTTTGCATCCCTGATTGCAGTTTCGGTTTCACTGGTTTTGTCCTTGAAGTTGGGCGATTCGTTTTCAAGGCTTATGGGTGGTGTGGACTACAAGAAACTGTCGATTGGAGTCATACTGCTTCAGATTCTAATACTCTACATATTCATCTTCTATTATAAGGCACCGGTTTTTTACATGACACTGGCCCTCATCACCTCAACGGCAATGGGAATGCTTCCACACTACATTGGAGTCGGCAAATCCCATCTGATGGGCGTTTTAATTATTCCAGCAATCGTAATCTATATGCAAATGTTTATTTAGGTGATTATATGAAAAGAGTATTATTAAACAAATTTAAAGAATATGAAAATATGAAAAACAAAGAAATAACCAAGGACATCGGCAATTTTAGTCCAACTATCATTTTACCATTAATTTATAATAGAAAAATGAATTTTAATAATATAGATTCAATTAGAAAAATTAATAAAAGTAATGATAATTCTGAAGAAATCTCTAATGAGATTATTGATGAATTAAAACTTAACAAAAACAACATCAACACTTTAAAATTTATTTTTCATGAATTAATAGCCAATGTATACGATCATTCAAAATTTGAAAATGCCTATGTGATGGGCAAATTGGATAACAACTACTATGAATTTTCATTTTTGGATGACGGAATAACAATACCTGCATCATTAAAAAAACTCAACACACCCATTAAAAATGATTGTGATGCAATTATTAAAGCTATAAATGGATTATCCAGTAAAAACGAATTAGGATATGTTGAAAGAGGAACTGGATTGAATAATACCATAAATATTGTTACATCAGGCAGCAATGGTGAAGTTTTAATAGTTTCTGGATGTGCTTTAATCCATTTAACTAAAGATAATATAATAGCAAGGGAAGTTCCAAATGACTGCATTGATGGAACACTGGTGAGTTTAAGAATGAATTTAAATTCAAAAATTGATATCTATAAATATTTAAAACAAGTAAAATATGAATTGATATTATGAGTGAAATTGAAATTTTTCTAAAAAGGGAAATTGGTACTGATTTAGGATCAAGACAAAAAATTGAAACCCTCTTTAAAAACATTGATAGAGATATTTCAAAAGTCATTATGAACTTTGAAGGTATTGAATTCATGGGACGTAGTTTCGCCCAAGAATACCTTAACCGCAAACATTTTGCTTCATTTGAAGTAGTGGAAAAAAATATGTCTGAAGATATTGAAAAAATGTTTGAAATAATATTAAAACTTAATAATAAATTATAGCTAGATAATGAGCACATTATCTGCTATTTTTTCTGCTTTTTGAGTTATTTCACTTATATCCCTTCCCGGAAACGCATCAATAATACACAAATCAACATGTCCCACATCCAACTCCTCAAATGATTCATTGAATATCTCAAATCCACCATCAAGATCATTGATTTTGAGATTGTTTTTCAATGCCTCAACCATTTCCGGATTAATGTCATTGAACATTACCTTTTCAAAGCCGTATTTGAGAAGATATATTCCAATGGCTCCAAGTCCGCACAATGCATCAAGCGCAACACCCTTTTTTATGTCATTGTTTTTCAGGTAATTGTGCAGCTGAACCAGCTTCTGTTCGGTTGTGGTTGCAACCTCAATGTGGTGTCTTGACTGGCTTTTTACAAGAACTATCTTTTCCCGAAGCAGTGTTCTCATCACGTTTATCTGCGTGTCGTCACCTTCAAGAATCTCAAAGTGATTTATCTCCGAATCCTTATCTGCCTGGCCGACCAGACTTTGAGGACTCCCCTTCAATACACATGCAACTTCGGGAACCTCATCCATCAACCTGGATGCAACATCCGAATTGAAATCGGGGTGAAGCAGTATTAGTGTCTTTTCTGAGATGAACTGCGGATTCAGATTACTGTAATAGAAGTTTGAAAGTGGCACGGGAGAGTTGCGCCTGAGTGTGGCTTCGGGTTTTACGATTTCGGATTCGATCATGATTTTCAGGATATGGCTCATCACTATATCCAACGGCCTTTTTCCACATTCGCATTTCATGTAATCCCCATCAAGAACCTCAAAGTCAATAAGGTCTTTTAGAGGGGAAAATTTTTTTATCTGTACGTCCTGGCACTTTTCGCATTCATTAAGTGATTTGATTTTTTCTTCAATTTCCACAGTAAATCACCTCAAAATTACTCATTCAATACAATATTGTTTTCTATTTCTAATAATGCTTTCAAAAGTAATAAAAACTTTATAAATTAGTATTACTAATTAGTAATCATGACTAAAATCGCCATTGGTGAAATTATGAAAAATGAAATTATACCACAATATGATGTAAGAAAAAGTGAATATACTCACCAGGAGAAAATGCTTCTTGGAGAAATGCGTGAAAACCTTGTTGACATAGCTATATCAACCGGCGAAAACTTTCAGGTTTCAGAAGAGAGACTATTATCTGACATAAAGAACCTATTATTCTTAAGACTTTCAGGAGAAAATCAAAATAATGACATCTCAAATGAATATTTGGACCACTTGTCTCGAAGGTTCCTGAGGGACATTATCGGATACGGTAAAATCGACCCCCTCATCCAGGATGATGAACTTGAAGAAATCATGATAATCGGAACCTCAAAGCCGATATTCGTCTATCACAGGCAATACGGAATGATGAAAACCAATCTCCAATTTGAAAATGATACGGAGCTAAGAGACCTGATTGACTCCATTGCCAGACAAATCAACAGAAGAATCGACCAGGAGTCTCCGATTTTGGACGGAAGGCTGGTTGACGGATCAAGGATAAACGCCACAATACCTCCAGTTTCTGCTGACGGACCATCACTGACAATACGCAAGTTCAAGCGGGACCCCCTAACCATCATCGACTTGATAAATTCAAGGACAATATCACTTGATCTGGCGGGGTTTCTGTGGCTTTGCATTGACGGGCTTGGAGTCAAATCGGCAAATGCCATCATCTCAGGAGGAACAAGTTCAGGAAAGACCACCACACTCAATGCACTTTCCGCATTCATCAATCCAAACGAGAGGATAATAACCATAGAAGACACACTGGAACTGCAGATTCCACACGAGCATGTCATCCGCATGGAAACCCGTCCCGCCAATGTTGAGGGAAAGGGCGAGCTTACAATGAACGACCTTGTCAAAAATTCCCTGAGACAGCGCCCGGACAGGATAATAGTTGGCGAAGTGAGAGCCGGTGAGGCCATCACCCTTTTTACCGCACTGAACACGGGACATTCAGGTTTCGGAACCCTCCACTCAAATGATGCAAGAGAGACAATAACAAGACTGACCAATGAACCGATGTCCGTTCCTGAAATAATGATTCAGGCAATTGATTTTATCATAATGCAGAATAGAATCTACACTCCATCAGGGATGTCATTTCGAAGAATCAGCGAAGTGGTCGAGGTTGTGGGAATGGAAGAGGGCACGGTGCAGCTGAACAAGCTCTTCCAATGGAATCCCGAAAGGGACACAATAGACAATGTGGGCGTGACAAGCCATACCCTTCAGCAGATTGCATCACTAAGCGGGAAGACCATACCTGACCTTTTAAGTGAAATCGAAAACCGGAAAATTGTCCTGAAGCATATGATAAACCATGATATCCGTTCTGTCGAAGAGGTAAACAGCGTCATAGAGCTTTACCATAAGGAGCCCCAGAAGGTCCTGAACAGAATCATCATGAACAGGTGATCGGATGTTTAATGATTTTTTTATCCTCATTGGAGGAATACTGCTATCCGTTGTCAAATTCCTGCAGACATTATCGTTTTCAAGAAAAAAAGATGAAGGCAAAAGCATCGACTCCACAATATTTTCCAAACTCAATCTTGATGTTGAAACCCAACCAATAAAGCACGAGACAAGATTTGATGAAATCAGGGACAGTCTGTTATATTATCTTTTAAAAAAACCTGTGATTGGAATTTTGTTTGCATTGCTGGTCATCACCGCCATTTTCACAAGTCTTGAGATTAGCGCAATTTATCTTGTGGTTGTTTTGATGATTTATATCTTTTTAATCTATTATCCTCAAATCAAAGAGCAGAAAGGATATTCGGATTTGAATCAGGAACTTCCATATGCATTGAGGCACATGAGCATTGAACTTAAGGCAGGAAGGGGTCTGCATGACGCAATGATAACAATCAGAAACGCAAACTACGGTTCCCTGTCACGGGAGTTCAATCGGATTTTGGAGGAGGTGAAGTTCGGAAAGCCAACCGAAGATGCCCTTCTTGAAATGGCAAATCGCGTAAAATCAGATGGCCTTTCAAGGTCAATCCATCAGATTGTTGGTACCCTCAGGGTTGGAGGAAACCTTGCTGGAAGCCTTGAAATCATTGCGCAGGACATTTCATTTGACATGCAGATAAAGCTAAAGGAATTTTCCCAGAAACTTAATTCATTTATCCTGATTTATACTTTCATTGCAATCCTGGCTCCTGTGATAAGCCTGATTATGCTGATGGCAGGATCAACTGTTATGGGAGACATAATATCTTCACAGCTGCTGTATCTGATTTATGTAATATTCTTCCCTTTGGTTGTGATAGTTATGGGATTGTTTATCAAAAAATTAGAGCCTAAAATTTAGTTTTAAGTTTAAAAATAGTAGAATAGGTGAAATTAAATATGATAAAACATATTTAATTTCTAGAGAGTAGTCATATGCGGTTATTAAACTAGAAAATGAGAACCAACTAATTTAATAACATTTGAGTCAGTAATTTAAATTAGATTTTTAGGTTAACCTAATTTTTTATCACCAAATATGATTATGTAAAGTATACTATATAAATGTTACGAAATTTTTAGGTAAACCTAAATTACATGTTTTGTAGAAAAAAATTAAAAAGAAATAAGGATTGGTGTTTGAATTTGAGGAGAGTAAACACCAATTCGTTTTTTGGAAAATTTGGCAGATTAATTTTCCATTAACCAAATCAGAAAATTGTGGAAAACTGATTTGATTTAAATACTTATATTTTGGAGATTGTATTATTATTGACTAATAATGAAAGAATTATGTTATACTTATTCCATAAATTGTAAAGAATATATTACAATTTAGTTTGGAATACTTATCATTTGCTCTCACTGTATTTTATAATATTATTGAAAACATAATGTGATATTATGAATAACGAGCAAATTTTAAAGGAAGTACATAGTACCTTCAATCATGCCAAGGCAACAAGGGTTCTTTATAAACAGGCTATAAAGAAGTATTGTAATTTCCATGGTATGTCTTTGGAGGAATTGATTGAAGAAGCAGAAACAGAAGAAGATGATGGCGTCAGGTGGAAAAGAAGAACACTAAAAAGAAGGTTAATCAATTACAGACAATATCTTGTTGAAAACCATTGCATAAATACTGTATATACTTTAATGAGGCCTATTATGGTAGTTTATAAATATTTCGAAATTGAAATACATGAATTACCAAAATTAAACAGAAAACAAGCAATTAAACCAGAACCAATCCGTTTTAAAGATTTACCTGACAAAGAAATAATCCGTGAAGCAATAAACATATCTGATCCAAAAATGAAAGCAATCATTTTGTTCATGGCGTCTAGCGGATGTGCAAGAAGAGAAACATTGAATTTGACAATCCAAGACTATATGGATGCTTTAAGGGAGTATACAAACAAAAAAGATATTTATAGCATATTGGATGATTTGGAAGATAATGAAGACATCGTTCCTACATTCAATGTTCGCAGGCAAAAGACTGACAAGTATTATGTTACCTATTGCAGTCCCGAAGCTGTCATTGCAATAAACAGTTATTTGTTAAGCAGAGAAGATGAACTAAAACCTACCAGCCCATTATTTAAAATTCATGAAAATTATTTAACAAGATCTTTTGAGAGAATAAATGATGATTTGAATTTAGGATGGAAAGGTAATTTCCGTCGTTTCAGAAGTCACATGCTCCGTAAGTTCCATGCAAGTGCATTGTACAATGACGGCATGACCAGAGACAATGTAAATGATTTACAGGGAAAAGCTAAAAACAAAACTGATGATGCATACTTTATGACAAACCCTGAAGATTTGAAATATGAATATATCAAACATCTTCCGGCCGTTACAATAAACAAAGAGGTTGAAAAGTTATCAGTTAAATCTCCGGAGTTTATATCTATGGAACGGGAGAATGAAAAGTATAAACAAACAATTGATAAACTTACAAATGATATTGCAAGTATCATGAGCCGTTTAGACGAGGAAGCTAAATAATCAGGTTTAACTTAAAAGTGAAATTTTTACATTTCACTATTTTTTTCTTATTTTTTTCAACACCACATTTTCAGTAATTATTGAAATATTCTAATTTTAATTTTATACAATGGATACTTTTTCTTACAATTTTGTGTTTCACTGTTTACAGAAAATCGCAAAAATACATGCCTTATGAACACAATTTTTTTCAAAAAAACTGAACGATTTAACAATAAAAAAACAAATGACAATGTTTATATACAAAAACTAATAAACTATGATTAGCCATTACTAACTGAAAGCAATTTTACGAAGTGAGAACAATTTTCCACACTCGTACAACTTTTTTTTAGAAAAGGCTGAAACTCAAAATATGGAGGTAAAATATCAAAAAAAGCAATTCAAAAAAAACAGATCATAAAAATAGGATTATAAAAAAAATATTGAATGAATAACGAGCTTTTAATATTTTTTAACATAATCCTAATGGGCCAGTAAGAAAAATAAAAATAATCGACAGAGTCTGCAAACTATGTTAAAAATTAATACTTTTCAAAACTTAACCCAATATCTAGTTTATTTTAAAGAATATATAAAACTTGTCACATTATATACCAAGAAACTTATTATACACTAATATTTCGGTAAAGAGTGAAAAATTAATTTTACCAAAACTATTTTTATTTTCAAAAGATTCCTGGCCACAGTGTTTTTAGATTGTTGAACATGACTAAGCCCTTAAGGGCACTAATGGAGAATCAAAAACAATGTGTGAAATAATAAAACCCCGGCCAAATGAAATAATAATTTCAAATAATTTCAGGGCACTTGAAGAAGCTATCGATGAGATTCAGGAAAGTGAAAACTTCAGAAATGAAAAGGAATTCTTTGATTCATACGCAATCAAGATAATGAAACTGGACTGATAGCTTAAACCGTTGAACTAAATTTAAAAACATTAAAGGAGTCTGCAAACTATGTTAGAACAAGAAGTAAATGGAGTAACCCACGTCCTAGTACCGAAAGACGTGTGGGATGACATAATGAACGTATTTGGAGAAATCCAAAATAGTGGAGAATAGAAATGAATAGCTATTCACCATATCCGAAAATTAACCCCGAACCTACCGTCAACCAGTTCGAGGACAACTATCATGGAATATTAACCCACAAAGGTGAGATCAAAGTTGCTAAAGCTGATGTGGAGCAAGTTATCCTTCACATTGACGATAACGGAACCGTACTGGTGATGGGAAGAGAAAAGGCATACGTAACCCAAATTCATGCAAAACTATTGTCACTAATGCACTATGCATGTAAAGGTGATATTGGATTTGTGAAATTCAGAAGAGGTGAAGCTTTCATTGTAGGATTTAGGAAAAACAAAGGAGCTGGAAAGAATGTCTAAGCCAGCAAGATTATATCCTAAAGAAGAACCTATAAATCCGAATCCAAAATTAATCTGGATGGGAAGTATAGTGTTTGCTATAGCTATCGGATGGATTGGGATTGCAACAACAACCGCAGCAATATAAAAAGGTGATATAAAATGGTAAAAGCCGAAATTATAGAAAGTCCAGAAGTTTCCAAAGAAACCGGAATTGTTAATGTCGATAATGTCCCTAACGTTGATGTAGCTATCGAACAATGGGACGCTTATCAAAAACTCTGTAAAGGATTGTTGAATGAAACTGATTATCAGGAAATAATCGTTAAGGAAAAAGATGCTGAAGGAAACTACGTTAAAGTGAAAAGACACTTCAAGAAAAAATCAGCATGGCAGAAACTCTCACGTGCATTCAATGTTGACACCCACATTGTTGATCGTGAAATCGAAAGAACAAAAATGGGAAGAGTACGTGAAGCCTACTACTGTGTTAGAGCAACATTACCTAACGGTAGAAGCGTTGAATCAGATGCATTATGCTCCAGGTCTGAAAAAGGAAAAGATAAAGTTTCAGACCACACTATAATGTCCACCGCTAAAACACGTGCAACCAATCGTGCAATAGCTGAACTTATTGGGGCTGGAGAAGTTAGTGCTGAAGAAATGTCAGCAGAAAAAATTGTTAACCAATCAAAATTTCTAAAAGAGGATAATTCCTCTTAAATAATTTTTTAGGAGATATTTAAATGAGTTTTAATTCCAAACAAACAATATTCACAGGTACACAACTTGATTATGAAGAAATTGTAGATATTCCAGACGGATATGAAAAAGCAGAACTAAAAGATTTCCAGGATGGAACCTTAATCACCGGCAGACCTGAAATGTCTTCTGTTACCTCATACACCTTTGATGATAACGGTGAGGAAAAAACAGTAAACAGATTTAAATTGTTCATATTCAAAGATGATGAGCAATTATACGTTGAAATCAATGTCAACCTTAAAAACGATGGGGACATCCACAAGAACATCAGAAAAGGTAGCGTGCTCTTTGACTTCATTACCAGTATTCTTGAATTGGAAAATCCTGGAAGTGTTGGCAAATCAAATATCCTGAGAAATGCCAATCTTGCCGAATACCGTGAATTCGTAAACAGATTAGGTGAGATGACAATACAAGTTAAGGAAAAATCCGGAAGCTATGTATACTACAGTTTCATTGTGAGGGATGTTAAAGTACAATAACGATAGGTATTGAAAAATGGATGAAGGAAGTTCAGCTAAATTAATTAAAAAAGCTATTGAGCATGTCTATAAACCCTCTGATGAGTTAATGTATTTTAAAAACATAATCAGTGCATTCTATATGCAGGGTACTGACATTGAGGTTGTTGAAAAAATTCTAATAGAATTATACAACCAGCTTCCTTCTCATGAGAAAACATTAGCTGAAATCATAAAACTGTTCGATGACATTTATGCATGTGAGGAAAATCCCAACAGTGGCCTTAAAGGAATTGAACAGTTTATTTCAGACAAATATGATAAAAAGACCAGTCTTGAGGTTAGACGTGAATTGAATAAGGTAATCATACCTTATGATACCAACAGAATTTACAAGCTGCAGACTGGATCAAGCAAATATATGGTGATGGACTACAGGAACAATGAAGTTACTGTACAGACAATAGACTGGAGAAAAGGAATTGAAGTAGCTGACTATACCAGAGTTCTTCTCTGCTATCCTTTACAGATTACAATACATGACAATCCGATAAGTGAGGCCGGAAGAACATTTACTATAGAATGGACTTCTTCAAAGGATAATCATTTCAAAACTTCAGATATGGGGATTTCAGAAATAGAACATTATCTCTCAGAACATGGTTATGTCCTTTCTCCAAAGAATTTCAAGGGAGTTGTGGCAGGTTTGATTCAAATAGCTATTGAGAATAACTTGGCAATATTTAAAAATGATATTGAAACACCAGGTTTCTATTATAATAGCGAAAACGATAGTTTAACAATTGTTGATTTTGAATTAAAGCCAGTAGACATTGATAAATTAAATATTGCTCTTGATTTGATTGAGGATTTGGAACAGTTCTTCAAAGGTCAGGAAGCAAAGCTTGCAACAACATTAAAGCACGCAATGATTGCACCATTCGGATTTGCCAAAAAACAAATGGGATTGCCTTTGGAAAATCTAATACCTTACATGTTCCACTTTGGAAAAGGAGGTTCAGGTAAGACTACAATTGCCCGTATTGGTGCATACTTCTACGGCGAGCCTGACAGTGAAACAGATATTGGTGGAAGTGAATTTGATACCGTTCCAAGAATTGGTGCACAAATAAGCAAATCAACATTTGGATTGATCGTCAATGAACCTGCAGGAGTATTCAACAGCAGAAGCTGTGTTGAAACATTGAAAACATGTGTTGAGCGAACCAATGCAAGAAGAAGATATGAAGGCAGAAACCTGGCCACTATTCTTGCATTATCTACAGTGTCCTTTACTTCCAACAGTGCATTGCCAAATATCGAAGGACTGACAAGAAGATTTGTTCAGCTGATGTATTCTCACAGTGAGAAGAAATCGGAGGATGAAAAAAAAGTTTTCATGGAACATTACAGGATGGACTCCCCAGACATATGTCTTTTTCATCGTTTGAAATATCTTGCAGACTTTGTAGTCAATGAGATAAATGAAGATATTGGACTTTTAAGATTGCCATGGCAGGATCTGTCCAATGCTTTAATCATGAGGGCATATGCTGACTGCGAACGTAACTGTCCTGATTGGCTATTGGAATTTGTACAATCAATAACACTTGAGGACTTGGATGATGAAGAGATTGAGAGGTTAAGAATGTTTTTCATAGATGAAATCAACAGGCACAATAAAAACATCAAGGTTTATTCGGCTGAAGACGGATATCCGGTTAGACAATCAGATTACTTTACCGATTCAGTTAAAAACTCTAATGATTTTTATGAACGTGTCTTTAACATCATTAACGAGCGCTTAATCCCATATATGGTGCTGCATCACAGTAGAGAGGGTAAAGACTATGTTTGTTTTACAAGAGGTCTTAAAAAGGCATTGAATGATGCAGATGAAATATGCTATGACTTAAAAGGTATTGCTGAGTTATTAGGTTGGCAATACAAGCCAGTCAGATTGGATAAATTAACAAAAGTAATGATCGTTAGTTTTGATAAGTTTTTAACATTCTTATATCCTAATCTAACAGAAAAGGAGACCAATCAATAATGTTACCTGAAGTTACTTGAAGTTACCTGAAGGTGCAAGTAACATCACTGATAAATTTTAACTATCTGAGAATTGTTTGTTTTAAAAATAAATGATTCTAAAGTTATTTTATTTTTTTGAATTTTGAAGTTACTTTTGCCGTTTTGTGGAGGTGACTATAAGTGACACGAAATAAGTTTTTAGCAAGTAACTAGGTAACAAGGTAACTTTATTTTTGGTAGGTAACTGGGTAACTGGGTAACTTTGAATAACGAGCTGATAATTATGTTTAGATGTGATTGTTATCCGAATCATGAAATCTGTAAAAACAAAAACAGATGTGAATTTTGGATACCATTTAATGAAAAACTCAAACAAGTATCTTATCAAATAAGTTATGAGTTGAATAGATTAGAAAGTCTACATCAAAGAAAACAAGACTACTTCCAAATATTATCTGAAATCAAAAATGGAATATATACTGAAACAGTAGCTATTGATGGAAGATTAAAAAAAATACCTAAAAAGAATGCAAGAGGTGAAGATATACTAAAACCGGAAGATGTGCAGGTTGGATTAAATTATGATATAATCCTTCAGGAGATAACAGATACTGAAACAATAATTCGTGAATTAAGAAGAACTGAAAATAATATAATAAGAATTTTAAAAAAGCGAGCCAATGATTTTGGTTAGGAATAATAAAAAAAGTAGCTATTGGAAAAAGAATAACACATTCAAGTTTAATATTTCTTGAATCTAATTCTTTTTTCAGCTACATCAATTTCAAACTGGTCACAAAGTTTAAAAACATTTTTTTCCACTTGTAACTTCAATTTGATAATCTTCAGGTACTTTTTCAATGATTTCTTTTAAAACTTTAATTTCTAGAATCTCCATGGTAATACTATGTTACAAAACAATATTTAAATCATTTTCCAAACTTATCCCAATGTTATTCCAATAACTGATTGTTATTATTTATGTAGAATACCATTTATCAACATTAACTCTCCTTGTTTGAGCTTCAGAAACTATTTTTTCATAACCTCCAGTGAAGGCCACTACACAGTCATCGTGAATAGCTTCATTGGGATACGCAGTTATTTTTTCCAGAAATTCCATCGCCCATTTTTTCGTGAACCCTGTCCGATTCTTTCCAACTAGGAAAATTCCATTCTTTTGAATATCTGCTGAAACTCTTCTAGCACGGTCAACCTTATTCTCTCTTGAGTTACCAGTACCTGTAGCAAAACCTCTTCTTGTCAGCTCATCAATGATAAGCAATCCAAAGTTTTTACCTGTGCTTCCATCAAGTTCAATATATTGGATATCGGCCTTGTCACGTGCTGCAGTATTGATAATTTCATTGATCAAGTTTCTTGACTCAAGCTGAAATTCATATGAATCCAAAATGTAAATGTTGCCGTTTAGATCTTTAGCTAACATGACTCCTGCAGTATAATCCGGATCACTACTTTTCAGTTTGTCATCATTCAATACTTCAGTTGCAGCAAGATCCCAATACCTGATTACTTTAACGATTGGTATTTTCATGTATTCATCATAAGAGAGTAGGTGGAAGTCTGATTCATCGAATAACTGACCTTTAACTGAAGCATACCAGTTTCCGTTCATTAACTGCTCCCTTGTAACTCTATCAAGACCCATTAAGTATTCCTCGTAGTCTTTTCTGTCCAGATAGATATTATCCAAATAGCTGGAGCTGATGAATCTGATTTGTGATTTATCCTGAATGTCTTCATCAATCTTTTCAATGAACCTTTCTCTTACCCATTTGTTTCCACGCTTACCGGGATTGCTTGAACACATTAACTGTGTTGGAAGCTTATTGTCTTTTGTTTTTCTTACACGAGAACGCATATAAATGTATTTGAATCTTTCAAGTTGTGTCAGCTCATCTATTCCTATGAACTGATATTCTGAACCCTGATATGTATCAAGGTCATTGATATTTCTCAAATATCCAAAGGTCAGTGAATTTCCGTTGGGAAATGTCCATGAATGTTCTGTTCCATCCCACTTTGGTCTGATGCTTGGATTATTTTGAATTTCCTTTCGATTTAACCACTGACTTGCTTTGTGTATTAAAGCTCCTTTACGCTTCAAGTCAGATAAAGTACGTCTCAATATCAGTGCGTGATATTCATTGGCATCATCCTGGACATAGAACAAAGCTCTCATTAAAAGACTTGTTGATTTGGAACCTCCAGCGGCACCACCAATCAGAACTTCCTTTTCTGTAGCCAGTATCATCTCAGCCTGTTTTGGAAATGGAGAGAAAGGTATATATGGATTTTCATATACACATTTCTGAAGAATAGCTTTGTCTTTAGCGTCAAGATGGAATTTGCCGTTTTCATCATACATCGTTATCATCTATTTGTTTTGCAAGGATTTCAATTTCTCTCATCATGTCCTTTTGTGATATTTCAATTTTCTTATCTTCCAATTCTAAAACTCTATTTTTGAATAGTCTGTCCATTTCATCTTTGAATAATTTGTTTTTAGCGTCAAATGCTTTAACGGACAATTCAAGATATCTTATTTTCAATTCTGTTAAGTCAAGCAGATATCTCGCTAGGCTTTTTTCATTGGCGTTGTGTCGTATTTCATGGTCTAGTTTTTCAAAGTCGATTTCAATGCATACAGCATTCTTGGTAATCTTGTCCAGATTTTCAAGTCCCGTTTTGATGTCTGTAACCTGTTGCTGAAGAATGTTGTCAATAGCTAAATCGATATTGTCCTCGTGAACGTTATTATCTGTTATTTGTTTTTGAGCAATGGCCCTATTGGTTAATGCTTCTTTATCTCTTGCTCTTGAGTCTTTTTCTGTGTCAATTAAATTGTATTTCTTTTTGAATCTTGAAAATGTTGCTCTGCTTACTTCGAATTCATGTTCTTCTGCCAGCCATCTTCTGACGCTTTCATCTGTTGCTCCTTGAGTTTTCATTACCTTGATTTCATCAAGAAGTGTTTCCAGGAAATCTCCTTTTGTCAGTTTTAATCGGGCTTTGAATTTTCTATATGTTGTGAGTGGGATTTCACGGCCATATTTTGTTTTTAATAATTCTATGACTTCCTTGTTGCTCATTGCCTTTTTGCAGCAGTTGATTATTTCCTGTTCATGCTTTTCTAAAAAATAGCTTTCATCTGAATTTACACGATCCATAGGTTACCTCCTATAAATCTCTTAATTCTTTTTCCAGCTGTTCCTTTTTGGCTTGGATTATTTTGTATTCGTTTTGTTTTATTAATTTCTGAAGAACTGGATCTGAGTCAATTATCTCCATGGTTTCTTCTGCATCCCCGATAGCTATCAGTTTTGCTCCAAGCTCGTAGGCATCTTTATGGTTGAAGGTTGATTCTTCTACTATTTTTTTGAGTGTTATATCCACTCTTGCGCTGATGTTGGTTTTTTCGGTTATCATAATACATATATTTATTATGTATTATATATAAAAGTTTATTATAAAAAAATATATAAGTAATAATAAAATTATTACTTACACGATACAAAATAAGTTTTTTATTAAGAGCATTATCCTGGAGATTTATTTTTTGAAGTTTTATTGTTGCTGTTCTTTTTCATCCAGTTCGGCAAGTTCCTTTTTCAAATCATGTATTTTCATTTCTTTATAGTGTCTTTCAAACTTACCGGTTTCAATAAGAAAAGCTGATACTTCAAGAGCATCTCTATAGGTATAATTGGACTCTTGTATAATTTTCTTTTTTTCTTCATCCATATAGGATGAGGTATTATTAACATTGGCCATATATATTACAACCTATATAATAATTAATATAATATTATATTATTACATTTATATAAAGTTAATTATTTAACTCATACAAGTATTATTTGGTTTTAAAAAAGATTTATTTAATGATAAAATAAAAAAAAGAGTTAACATGGACTGTTAACTTGAATATAAATCTGTAAAAATCCAAGATGGATCATAAGCTATTATATTTCCGTCTTCACACCAGATTGTTCTGACATTACCAGAAGTTGTGTCTGCAACTGCAGCAGGATCACGGTTAATCCAGTTTCCACTAGTATGTTTCTTATGCCTCAACCTTAACCTAATGTGGCCAGTGCCACTTACACGACATCTGACATGGACAAACTGCACCTCATAACCTAATGATTTAGCTATTCTGTAATATACTTGTCCCCAGTCGACACAGTTGGAACCTTTACCATCCTTAGCGTCGGTTATTGTTTTCTTGTCTGTTTTTTGTGAATCAAAGTATTTGCTGTATAATTTCTTTTTAGCTATTACTGCCAATGCCTCATCAATACTATTACCTTTGAAAGTATAAGTCTTTATAAATAACTTCATTGTTGAATCGTTATAGTCAGGTAATGTTGATTTGCGATATACAATTGCCGGAAGCCTTCCATTTGCTTTAATATATGCCTCTGTCCTTATGGCCATGCCCACATATTCAGCCTTGTCAATTTGAGTTCCATCTTTTAAAGTTACATAGTTTGGAAGGAAATCTAGTGACTTGTTGTCTTTGATTACAGCCATCATATACATTGCCACTAGCTTATCACTACCTAATTTCTTTGCTTTCTTTTCAATGTCCTTACAGTTACCGTTCAGTGTTAGTATCTGGTAGTAGTCACGTTTTTTGTATTTCTTTTTGTTTTGAATCAGCCAATAACAAATTGAGTTCATGGCTTGGCAAAAGCTTGTCCAACTTATATTATCTTTTTTATTATCTAACATATTATATTATTTATATATCATAGCTAATATATTTGTTGTAATACCCTTACACTATTTATTTTAAAAATTAAAAGGCAAAATATCAATAGAAGATTTTAAACCAATTATTAAATATTTTATAGAATAACACGCAAATAGCAATATAAACAACAATAACATTACGAAAATAATTAAATTACCAAATATATATGGGTCTAAAACATTTATTGCATCAAAAGACAATATATCAGAAATTTTAAAATAAATCGATAAAATAAACATCCCTGCTAAGAAAAATGTTGCAAATATTGTTGATATAAAGAAATACTCCCCATTTTTTCTCATAATAATTTTCTTTTCCACTTCTTCCTCATCAAAAATCATTTTGTAAGTAAAAGCAAGTAAAGCTAATGTAGCCCCCAATAAAACAATAGTTAAGGACAATATAAAAAAATTATTTGGATTGTCAGGTATAGCAGTCACAATAGAAGTAATAATATCAAAATAGAACAATAAAAAAAGAGAAAAAAATCCCTAAAATAGCAAAAACTATTGAACCATATATTGAATCTTTTATCTTTGAATTTGCATCTGAAATGAAAAAAATAGCATAAATTCCATAAATTGATGCACCAAATCCAAACAAAATTTTACAAGTTATTGCTTCAAGAGTTATATCTGCAAATAGTGGTACAAAACAACCTTCCAAAAAAGAAAAACATAAAACTAAAATCAATTTAAAATAATTTAACTTAACATTTTTTTCATGAAAATCATTAACATGCTCCAATCGGTATTTAGTCTCATCAGGAGTTAAAGTGTCATCCATCATTATTTTGTCTATTTTATTAAAAAATAACTGCTTAAAGCTCAATTCATTTAATTCAAGTGGAGTTAAATTTAAGCTTAAAAATCTGAGAGATTGATATAATCTCTCAGATACAACCTTTTTCAATCAAGTGATTGAATGAAGATTTTTTTGGAAAAAATTATAATGAGGTAGAACTATTATAACCTATCCAATATTTTGAAATTAAATAAGATCTGTAAAATAACTAATGCAATTATTTTACAATTCTACTTTTTTGGCCTTTTAGTATAAATAGCTACCCTTATTTTTAAAGTGAGGATTACCATGACAACAGAAGATGAATGGATTGACATTAAAAAAAGCAAAAACATTGATGAAGTGAGAAACACAAAAGAGTATAAGGACTGGGTTAAGGATGTAAAAGAACGGGATAATAAATGCTGTGTCCTGTGCGGAGCCGACCAGCACCTGGAAGCCCATCACGTGTTCTCGTTTAAGAATTTCATACCTCTTAGACTGGATTTGGATAACGGAATAACCCTCTGTCACTGGTGTCATAAAAAGTATCATGCATTTTATAATCTGGAAAATACCAATCCGGTGACGCTTCTGAAATTTTTTAAGGAGTTTAGGTTTTAGGAAAAAGACTTTTTTAAAATAGAAATATCTGAGCCAGTATTTAAATAGTGCCCAGTTAGGTTTTCTCATGTTTGTGGTTAAAAATTGTTCCAGAAGACATAATTATACAGTAGTAGTGAGAAATGGCCTGTAATTTTGCTGTCGATATTTCACCACCACATTGTAAATAATCTTACTTCAAATAATATGTTTTCAAAAAGAGTGTTAATATCTTAAGGCATGTACATTTCTTATTTTTTAAATATTTTTTTAACTACTCAGACTAACAATTTATAATTATTCAAATTTAACTTTCAATTAAGAAATTAAGACTAGAACATTAAATTAAAAAAAAGACCCATATTTTATGGATGGTTTTTATAAGTTCTACACAATCATTAATAATTTTTATACTATCATCAAAAAATAGTATTTAAATTCAACTTATCAACAAACAAATCCTAATTCTCACAACATTCTGAAAAATAATCATGAGACATATATAATTTGCTTTTAATCACTTAGAGACAATCTTATAAATTAAAATATTTTCTCAAATAACATTTAATTATGTAATATATTGTTAACCACTTGATTTAATTTATTCATATTTATCTTTAAGCCTATAAAACTCCGCTCTATTTTTCATCGCTTCTGCAACACCCCAATATCCAGGAAATAAGTATTCTTCTGAGTAACCATCAGCATATAACTCTTTTAAAATTTCATATTTACATTCACCAGGAATAATAAATTTATAAAATATTCTTTCATTCTCTTTAAGAGTAAATTTTTCAATACCGCAGATTCCAATCTCGATTTCTGAATTACTATTTTTATTATACATACCTCCTTGAATCATATTGCAAACCATTTTATCCAATGATTCAAATGAATGTTTATTAAAAGTTTCGGATTTGTTAATTAAAAAAGTAAATAAACCTTTTTGAGCTTTTAAATTAGAATTATTATAATATCTTGGCCTATAAAATCTAAGTTGAGGCTCATTTTGTGATTTTAATCCATCTTCCACAACAAATGTGGAGTACTTCTCAAAATATTTATAATTAAACGCCCATAATACGCAGTCTTCTTCATTTTCATTTAAAATATTTTTCACAGCAAAATATAATGCAACCTTATAATCATATGACCAATCTAAAGCACAGGTAGGCAATCCATAATGTTGTGCTAGAGATATAACTTCATAAAATTCAGATTTTGGCCAATAACCTGGAAAATGATTAATATTGGAATGCAATAGTTTGCGAACACTCATACTTACAGGGATTTTCAATCCACTTTTATCTGCCCAGTCTAGAAATCTAAATAAAATAAACAATTCTCTTTTATACTGCAACTGCAAGGTTAATTCATTGCCATTGCCACATCCGATATCTCGAAAAGAAGCCGAGTGATATTCTACAGTATTTGAATTTAAATATTTACAAATCTCATATTTTCCATCATCAGATGTTCTTAAAGCTTTTGGAACTAAGCCATATTTAGTATTACTTACTCCTCTAAAAATACACTCATTCTTTAGATTTACTGGAAATTTTTTACCATTAGGATGTCTTCCATCTTTTACTTTTTTTAAATCTTCAGGTAGAAGAAATATTTCTTCAACTAAATCATCATATACCTCATCAGCCATCTAATCACCTCAAATAAACATAACATATTTTATAAGTAAAAATATCTACATTATTAATATTAATTGTTAATATAATTCATGCAACATTTTGAAATTATCCTGCGCAATCTTTCCTTTTGATTATCATCAATATTAATTTCATTTTCTTCAACATAATCTTTTAGGACAATGTTAATTAAATTTCCAAAATCGTGAGGATCTCTAGATTTATTTAAAACATCCTCAGTGACAAACAAGACAATATATAAAAAGTCAATTGGAAATTCCTGAATATCATTTAATAAGTTCTTGTCAAATTCCACCTCATCATAGACTTTAAAATCAAATACAATGCCATTATTTTTTAAAACATTATATTTGTCTCTTAATGAAGCGACAAATGTTTTTTCATCATTAAAATGATTTATTCCAGATTGATAAACAATAATCAAATGACATCTAATCTTTTCAAATAAAAAGGAATAAAATTCATTAATTGAAAATTCAACATCATTTTCATTTGCATATTTTTCACATATTTTTGGAAAAATAACAAAAAATGATTCAAATGGTTTTATCTTTAAAATTGAAGAAACATTATCAGTATATGATTCAAACATCTTATTTAAATATGGTTTAGACAAAGAATTAATTGGACAATTGTTTTTAGAATCATTACATTGTTCATCAGTTAAATTAATAATATTTTCCTCAAAATAATCTTTGAATGATTCTTGACCTAATAGAGTGCCTTTAAATTCAATGAAATATAACGATAAAATTGAATGTTTCTTATCAAAATTAAAATACAGACCATCAACAGTTGACGGCATAATTTTTTGATCAGAAAATATATTATTTCGAATATTTTCAAAATTCAATATCAATTCATCCGAAATCACCAAAGGATTTTTACCATCATTATCTGCAGAAACTTTTGTAATGTTTTCATAATAGTTATTTTCTTCACATTCATATTCCACCAGATACTTTAAAAAAAGTAAAAAATTAAAATAGTTTGAAAACATTAAACCACCTTAATCTAAATCGTTTAATTCATTTTCAAATCTAATGTTATTTATTATCCTAAATGGATTGGATAAATTATCATAAACTGTTTTTAAATCATCCCTTTGAATTGGAATTATATCAAAACGTTCACCATTAAAATCTAAATCATCACATAAATAAAAATTTGTAAATTCCTCAATACATTCCTTTTTAGAGTATACTTCTAATGCTTCTATAATAAATGGACTATGAGAATTTATATAAACAGTTATGCCTAATTTTTTAACCATCTGGACAATTATTCTAGCCAACTGAATTTGGAAACTAGGATGTAAATTAATTTCAGGCTCATCAAGTATTAACAATGTTTTGCTTGTCAACTGATGATTACTTAATAATAATTGTAGAACTCCAATTTGTTTATAACCTGAAGCAATATTTAGAACATCATATGATTGCCCATGGGATTCAAATGAGAAAATTTTTGACAATGGATTAAATTTAAATTTACCATTTAACATCCCATGAAACTGTTTGGTAATACTCATTAATTCATCTATATTATCATAAACATTAGGTTTGTAATTTAAATTAGGACTATTTAAAGAATTGAAAAGAGAAGCATAATGATAATGACTATGAACTCCGTTTAATTGAAAATCCATTACAGATATTGAATCCATATAAACTACATTACCAAATTCCATACAGGAAACTTGATTTTCATTATTTAAATCTATAGATAATCCTTCAGAATTAAAATGTAAATTATATTGCATTTTACAATCTTTTTTGTCCATTAAAACTTCAACATTACCATTAGCAAATGTGATTAATTGTTCAGCCCCAAATTCCATCATTAAAATAAATCTAAGTACTGAAATAACATATTGAAATTTGTTTGAATGCAAATCAATCACACGTAAAATATCATTGAGATCATCTTTTAGTTCCACATCATGTTCATTTAAAATTTCAACAAATTTAGAGTAAAATTCATTGAAATACTCATAAGATACATCATAATCTTCCCATGATTCCATTAAACTATTTAATTTGGAAGTTAAAATTGAATTTATAGTTTCCAATTTATCCGAAGAAATCTGTGAAAAAGATAAATCATACTTATCAATGATTGCTTTGAATAATTCTTTAACTCCATTGTTATCTATTCTTTTTCCTTCATCAGACAATGCAGTCATTATACAGAACAATAATCTAGCAGAAAAAGATTTACCACTTGCATTTACTCCACCAACAACATTTAATTTGTTTATTTTTAATTTTGCTTCATTAATAGGGCCAAAATTATAAATATTAAACTCTATTTCATCAGGCATTGCATTGTCTCCATTATTCTATACATTAAATAATATAAATATATATTTACACATAATATATAAACATATCTTATTCTTAAATTTGAAATAATTGATATAAATGTTAATCTAGAGCAAATAAAACATGAAGAATGCAATTTTTAGATGTAAAACAATTCAAAAATTTCTTAAATTTAAACTTTTAATAAACAATACTAATTTACAACACATAAATTAAACCAAAATATCATCAATAACCGATTATAATTTAACTACTCTTTAAGTTAATATATAAAAATAAATTATCACAAGTAATTCTATATAATATCAAAGTCAATACGAACTAGTTAATATTGACATACACCAAAGTCGATTAAAATTATTTTTTTAATTAAAGTCGAAAAATTCATCCAGTATTTTTTTGAAAAAGTAAATCTGGAGTTCCAAACGAGGTCTTATTTGCTAATACCCTTGCACAAGGAGTTTTCAATATAATTAAATCCTTTAAAATTTAAAAAATCAAAAGCTAATTTTTGAAAATCATATTCATTCATTGATTTCAAACCAGTTTCGATAAGGGAAGTGAGCGAAGCAAACATAATTATCAGTTTTCATTTATATTAAAAATAATTTATGATATGGTTAATCATCATTTAAATAGTTTTAATTTTCTATGACTGAAAATCATATTAGAAATATTTATGTTTTTTAAAACTTTTTCATTGATTATATTGATATAAACTAATAAATCGAACATATCTAGTTGGAGGTGAAATACAACAAAGATAAAAAAAAATAATAATATGAATTTCACATATATTATTAATTGAAAATGTTCTTTAATTTAAAGGTGGGTAAATATGGATAAAATTTTCATAAATTTAAAAAATTGTCACGGAATTAAACAATTTAAACATACATTTAATTTTGAAAGAACAGGATTTAAAAATACGAATATTTCTTTAATTTATGCTCCAAATGGAATGATGAAAACCTCCTTTGCAAAAACTTTAAGAGATATAGGCAATAACGAATCCCCTCAAAATCAAATCAATGGCCAACCACCTCTTTATAATATTAAAATTTATGAAGATGATGATTCATTTGAAATAGATAATGAAGAGGTAAATAAAAGGATTTTTGTAATCGAATCCATGAACAGAGACTTTTCTTTTGAAAACACAACTCCCTTAATTTCAAATAAACAATCAAGAGATGAATACAATGAAATTTTTAATGAGTTAATATCTAAAAAGAATGAATTTCTTAGTATTATAAAAAATAAAACCAAGATATCTGTTCCTCGAAATGAAGATCCGTATGACTTTATTGAAAATAAAATAAATAACGATTTGAATAATGATTCCGAATCATTTCTAGAATTTTTATTTTCATTTTCAGAAGAGTTAGAAAATGATGATTTCCCACTTGATATTAATTCAATAAAATATTCTGATTTATTTGATGATGGTATTATAAAATTATTAAAAGAAGAAGATATTCAAAATAACATTGAATCATTTTCTAATAATCTAAATAGGCTTCTTTCAAGATCTAAAATTTATGATGTTGAGCATTTTAATCATAATCATGCTAGTGATTTAGCCAAAGCCATTAAAAAAAATAATTTATTTGAGGTTGGTCATCAAATTAATTTCAAGGGCGTTAGAAAAAATGTATCTGATTATAAGGAATTAAATAAATTATTAAACAAACAAATGGATAAAATTTTTAAAGATGCCTCATTAAAGGATGATTTTGAAAATATCAATAAAAAATTTTCCAATGCAAAAACAAAGAATTTCCAAAATATTTTAGTTGAGCACAAAGAAATTATACCTTATCTTGACGATATCGATAATTTTAAGAAATCATATTGGATTGCAGTTTTTAATTCAGAAAAAGAACAGTTTTTCACAATTATTAATGAGTATAATGATAAACATTCAGAGTTAGATAGAATTAGATTAGCTGCTTTAAATGAACAGACAGAATGGCAAAAGATTATTGAAATATTTAATAAAAGATTTCATGTTCCATTTACACTGAAATTGGAGAATAAAGAAGATGTCATATTAAAAGAAGATACTCCTCGAATATCATTTTATTATGAATACAATGATGAACCAATAGAAATTTCATTAGACACCCTGAAAGAAATATCCAGTGCAGGACAGGAAAGGGCGATGTATTTGTTAGATATATTATATCAAATCGAAGCTAAAAAAAGCGATAAAGATACACTACTAATTTTTGATGATATAGCGGATTCTTTTGATTATGATAACAAATATGCGATAATTGAATACATTTATGAGTTATCAAAAAGAGATGACTTTAAAATTATTCTGCTAACACATAATTTCGACTTTTTTAGAGCATTAAAATCTAGATTGAATTGTAAATACACTTATTTTGCAAGTAAAACCGAATATGGTATTATAAAGTTAGAGGATAACAATTTTGAATCATCAAATAATATCTTTGTTGAAATCCGAAAAAGAATTGAAGAAAACCCTGAAGAACATATTCGTGACATCCTGGCATTAATACCATTTATTCGGAATTTATATGAATATAATGGAAATCAAGAAAATTTTCTAAAGTTAACTAAAATCCTACATTATGATTTTGATTATAATGAAGTTCCTTTAAATTCACTGACTAATATCTACTCAGAATGGAACATTCAAATCCCCAACAATACTGAAAAAATATATCAGTTAATTTTTCAGGAAGCTGAAGAAATTACACAAACACGAACAACAAAAATCAATATCGTCAACAAGCTCGTTTTATCAATGGCTATTAGATTAAAAGCTGAAAAATTCATGCTTGATTATTTAAATATTACAGATACATCAGAATTTGATAAAAATCAAACTAGAGCATTATTTAATATGTTTAAAGTGAATTCTAATGAAAATAAAGATATTGAAATACTTGAACGTGTTGCAATAATGACACCTGAAAATATCCACGTCAATTCATTTATGTATGAACCATTATTGGATATGAGTGATGCAGCTTTAAAGGACTTGTATTCAGATGTTTTAGATTTAATTGATAGTTACAATAATTCATAATATATAATACTAGGGCAAATGACTTATTTTATAAACAGTGAAATTATGTTTGTGGATACAAACCATATGAAAATGCCTTGAAATAAGTTTATCCATTATGTTTTCAAATGTCTAGTAATCAAATAACTTGTAGTGAAATATAGTATATATCAAAAAAATTACTTTGCAAATGCTCTCTCTAATTCTTTATATACATTATAAACATACTTACTATATATAATAATATATTAAAAGAGGTTATTTATGTCAAGTGAAAAATTACTAGAAGTAAATGAAAATATTTTATCTGAATTAACCAAATTAAGAAAAGAAGTTACTGAGATTAAAAAAGGATTGAATAAATCTAATTCAAACAAACAAAAAAATACAGAATCCCATGAGGATTTATTTGATACTGAAAAAATGAAAAAAATAATTTCAGAATATGAGATGTACAATATTCATGATTTCATGGATTTGCTTGAAAATTTAAAAGATGGAAAACCTATTAATAATTATTCCTCTGAGGATAACAAAATATCTAGAAAGTTATATACTGAAATTTGTGAGTTGTTAACTAATATTAAAAATGGGGATTATGATTCAATTTTTAAACTCGATGAAAAATTCATATCTGATGAGGATTCCCCTGAGGAATGATACCATTAATATTTTCAGAACAGGCAATGACAATTATGGCGAATATAATGAAAAATCAATGCAAGGCATATATTAAAATTTACAATATTTAATTTTAATTATTTGGAGTTTAAAAAGACATATTATTAATTAATGAACTAAAAATCATCAATATATCCCCATACTCCAGATAATTAAGTTATACACTATTTAAAGGAGATTCATTTATAAATTAATAATATTTAAGTATTATTAATAATATAATTATTAAACAGTTCCGGAGGATTTTTATGTTAAATCATGTTGTTAATATTACCGACCAATATTTAGAAAAATTTCCCAAACCTGAAAGAAAAAACATTGGTCAGTTTTTCACTTCTAAAAATACTGCCGTTTTCATGGCAGATATGTTTAAGGAAAATATTAATAAAGACTTAACTATTTTAGATCCTGGTGCAGGTACTGGAATATTATCTGCCGCATTAATTGAAAGACTACAAAGTCTTAATTTGAATTCCATTCATCTAGTGATGTATGAAAATGATGAAAATATTCTACCAACATTAGAATCAAATTGCAGATATCTAATTAAATCTTCCAAAATTCCATTAACAATTGACTTAGTCAAAAAGAATTTTATTTTAGACAATGAATTTGAAAATTCCCTATTAAACTCCAATACCAAATTTGATTTAATCATTTCAAATCCTCCTTATAAAAAAATACCTAAAAAAGCCCCTGAATCTCAGAAAATGTTAAATGTGGTTTACGGCGCTCCAAATTTATATTTTCTTTTCATGGCAATGTCTCTGCACCTTTTAAAAGAAAATGGGGAAATGGTATTTATCATACCTCGTAGCTGGACATCTGGAAATTATTTTAAAACATTCCGGAAATACTTATTAAGAAATGGGGAAATTAACAATATCCATTTATTTATCAATAGAAATAATTTATTTAAGCAGGATTCCATTCTCCAAGAAACTATAATCGTTAAAGTTTCTAAAAGCCACAATAATCCTGAATTCATTAATGTTTCCTCATCAAATGATTTCATGTTTGATGATTTGAAACGATTTAAGTTACCCTACGAATTATCCGTATCTAGAGACGATAATTCATTTATTTTTCTGCCGACAAATCAAAGCGAGGTTAATGTTTTAACTCTATTAAATAAATTTGAATATAGCCTCACTGATTTGGGAATTAAATTAAAAACAGGTTTAACAGTTGGCTTTAGAAATAAAGAGTTATTATCTGATTATCAATGCCCTCAATCCGTACCTATATTTTATCCATGCCATTTTAATGAAGGATTTGTTAAGTTTCCAGTTGACACTGATAAAAAACAGTTTATTTTAAAAGATAAATCTAGTTTACTTCAGGACAATAAAAATTTCTTGTTTTTGAAAAGATTCACATCTAAAGAAGAAGAAAGAAGATTACAACCTGCAATATACCTACATGACTCTTTAAATGAATTTAATTATATTTCAACTGATAATAAAATTAATTTCATTGACACTATTAACAAAAATGATTATTTGACACTGCCTGAAATTTACGGATTATTTGCCCTATTCAATTCCACAATATATGACATGTATTACAGGATTTTAGACGGAAGTACACAAGTAAATGCTAGTGAAATTAATTCAATGCCTGTTCCAGATAGAAATTCATTAAAACAACTAGGTAATAAAATAATTCATTCCAGTAATTTAACAACCCCTTATTGTGATAAAATATTAGGAGAATTAATTTATGGATAATTTAGATTCTGCAAAAGAAATATTAAAAGCAATTGAAATGCCGGAACAACAACAAAATGATACTAGTGCTTATACTTTATTAGCATTGGCGAATATTCACCAAGGTACTGAATGGAGCCAATCTACTAATAATTGGATAAGAATACATGACATTATAAGATTTATAAATATTAATTATGATGTCCAATATGCTGAAAATACACGTGAAAATATCAGAAAAAATGTTATTCACCAATTTAGAGATGCTGCAATTGTTGAAGATAATAGTAAATCCACTAATTCTCCAAACTATAGATATAAATTAACCGATGAATTTTTAAAGTTAATACAAACTTATGATTCACCGGAATGGGATGATTCTTTAAATGAATTTTTATCCGAACACGAATCTTTAATAGACATATACTCTTCTAAAAGAGAATTGTTAAAAAGACCTGTAATGATTAATGGGCAAGAGTTTAGTTTTTCTCCAGGTCCACATAATGAATTGCAAAAACAAATCATAGAAGAATTCGGTTCCCGTTTTGCACAAGGAAGTGAATGTTTATACGTGGGAGATACAGCTAAAAAAGATTTATTCATTAACAATGAAAAATTAGAAGAGTTAGGATTTGCAATTTCAACCCATGATAAAATGCCTGATGTTATTTTATATTGTGAAGATAAAAATTGGATTTATTTTATTGAAGCAGTTACTTCAACCGGACCAATGGATTATAAAAGAATAGGTGAAATTAACCAGTTAACTGAAAATGTTAAAGCTGGTAAGATTTTCATTACTGCATTTTTAGATTTCAGGACTTTTAAGAGGTTTGCAGCAGATTTAGCTTGGGATAGTGAAGTTTGGATTGCTGATAATCCTAATCACTTAATCCATTTTAATGGTGATAGATTTTTAGGTCCAAGGTGAAAATTATCACTTTTCACCAATATTTTTGTTATGAATCCACTCACGATGCTTTCCAATAGCTACCCGTACAATAACATCGATCAATTCAATTTCATCAATCTGTTTGAAATAATATTCAGCTGGTCCTTCAAGCATCTGCCTTAAGTCATAAAAAGGTCTTGGCTTAACAGCATCCGGATGCATCAACCCATATTTTTTCAATAGCTTCACATTTTCTGTTTCGTATTTCTCCAATCCGGATTTCTGCACTTTAGTGGCAACGGTCTTTTCTTTTTTATCAAATATCTTTGCAATTTGAGATGAATCGATTAAAATACTAGATTCAATTAACAGCAATGTTATTTCATGCCCTTTAACTGTTATTGTTGTTGGATGTGAATTTTCACTATCTAGTATTAATTTCATTTTTTGCCTCAGTTATATATTATGAATATTATCTAAAATATGTTTAGCTAGGAGAATTAACTCCCAACTATTTAAGCCCTGAACTTACCTTTAATAATCCTATTAGGTGCATTCATCAAAACACCTACTGAGGTAAGTATGAATAACTTTGTATACATCGGCAGTTCATCACGAATATCTTTACGCATGAATTCAATCAATGGATAGAAATCATAGACGTCCCCGTCAGGTCCGAGTGGTGCAACGGTTGTCCCTGTTATCTTTGAGTACAGTAGTTTCATTCCTGGATTTTGATAGTCCATACCGATGTAGGTTTTCTCGGCAATTTCAGATCCACCATCACAAACAGCAGTTCCGAGTAAATCAATATTGTCAATACCATAATATGATTTTATTGCCTCTACCGGTTCAACCTGTCTGTTCGCTGCAAACATATCAGACTTTAATGTGGTCAATGACTTATAATTGACTGCCATACTGTTCAGGTTACAGAAACTTCCGGCAGATTCCTTGAACTTTTCCTGAGCTTTTAAAATGGTAACTCCGCTGTCATCACCGGAAGTGTGATTATAGGTTGCCACCTTATCGTTGTTTAAAATCATGTTGATAGCAGCCTGCTCAATGCTTCTTCCTATAAGAATCCCAACATCCTGAAGCATATCATGGACACTTATCAAGTTAGAGTCAAGCATCTGTGCTGAGACATTCAAAACACCACCTATTGTATCAATTGACACGGTATCGCTTACAGGTTTTCTTACATTCAATTCCTGTAAAGTAGCACCGGGTGCAACATCTTTTGCTTCACCTAATTGACCTTTTGCTATTATTTCATCGATATTGACACGCTGTGACATGTAAGTGTAATATTGGGAATTCTCTTCAATTTCCTGTTTTGGAATCAGTCTTGTGAATCTCATCCATTTGGCTGAAGTGTCTGCCACAATCTGCGCCATCACTTCATCTTGAACTTTAGCATTGTTTCCTTTAGTCAACATTAATATCACCTATGGTCTGCATGTGCCTGTCATGGCAAGATGCGGTTTGTTCAACAATATTCCAACCTTGGACTGGATGAACAGTTTAGTATACTGAGGAAGCTCATCATAAATGTCCTTGCGCATGATTTCAATTATAGGATAAAAATCAGCAATATCCGGATCTGATGTAATCGGTGCAACAGTTGTTCCTGAAGACTTGGAATACAATACTGTCAATGGGGCATTTCTTAAGTCAAATGCGATGTAGTCCTTTTCTCCAAGCATTGCTCCGCCGTCTGCATGGGTTGTTCCAAGAAAGTCAATATTGTCGACACCGTAATAAGCCTGTATTTCCTCTATCGGCTGAACGAGCTTGTTGCTCATATATGCCAACTGCTTGATATAGCTTAATGTCCTGTATGACTCGACCATTATTGTCAAATCAGCACCTGCACCGGAGCTTCCCTTGAAGGCTTCCTGTGCCTTGATGACGAACTGACCGAAGGCTTCCATGGTATCCTCGGTTTGTGTGGTATTGTATGTTGGAACCTTAGGTGAGCTTACAAGAGTATTGTAAATGTTGGTTTCGATTTTATTGGCAATGAGTGTTGCCACATCGGCCAACAAATCCTCAAAGGAGATTCTATCACTGTCAAAGACATCCTTGTTGACGTTTAAAACACCGCCAACTGTGTCAATTGAAATAGTGTCTGTTACAGGTTTTCTTATGTTTAACTCTTGTAAAGAGGCACCAGGTGCAAGATCTTTTGCCTCACCCAAAAGTCCACGTTTAATTGCATCATCAAGATTGATGTTCTGTCTGAAGTAGGTATAGTAGTCGGAATTTTCCTTTATTTCCTGCTTTGGAAATAGTCTTGCCAGCCTCAACCTTTTAGCTGACTCATCAGTAATTGTTTGAGCAATTACCTCATTTTGCACTTTGGTGTCGTTTCCTTTGGTTATCATTAACTATCACCCATATCATATGGTCTGAATACTTCAATGTAGTTGTAATCGTCTGAGCTTTCAACCGGATGCATCGCAATGTATTCTCCGTCATCTGATTTGATTGCTCCGGTACTGGTTAGGGCAATTCTGTCATTGACTTTAATGTTTGATAATCCACTAGCTAATTTTAATCTGAATAAATGCCCTAAAACTAAGATTGATGTTTTTCTTCTGCCACCTGTCATGGTGACTGGATCATTAACTGCAATACCTAAAATTATTTCTCCTTCTGAAGCAGTGTATTTTTTAACTGTTGGCTTTCCAATGTCTGAGGCATCAGATAAAGTCACTGCATCATCGACCTTGATTTTATCTCCTGCGTATTCATAACCAGGAGTCTCACCGGTAGGAGTTGTTACGGTGGTTGCAGTGATTGTGCCCTCATCCAATAGGAAAGTTGTGACTTCTTTTCTCTCTTCGAGCAATATTATAGAATCTGCCATTAAATTTTTCCTCCACTTAATTTATTATATAATTTATTATTTATAATATATAAATATTTATATATTATGGCTACTTTTTTAAAAATTTAGGGAAGATTTACAATAACGATTAATAATCAAAAATAATAAATAGAATAGGAATAAGTCAAAAATAAAGTTTGATACCTATTTCTATATTAAAAACAATATGGTTGATTAATTTATCTACAGCACAAACTTGTTAAATCTATTTATTTGACCTAATATTAATATATGTGGCATACCCCTCAGAAATAACATCAATTAAATGCCTTGGAAGACCAGTTGCTTCAATAATTTTAATAGCAAATGTCAATGGATTAAAATCCTTAAATTGACATTTTGAATATCCTCTATTTGGAATATTAATTGAAGTTTTAAGATTAATAGGCAGTTTATTTTCATTAATGAACCCCATATATTCATCAGAATTCATAAATGGAGTAATTGAATCAAAATTATTAAATTTATATTTAAAAATTAATTCATGATTACAATTAAATTTTTCCAATAATCTTTTATATTGGGTCAATATAGTTTGAAATGCAAAAATAGATTCTGCCAAATCTATAATTTTTAAATCACCATATTCAGAAACAAAGGAATCATAATAAATTAATGATTCATATTCTCTATTCAATGAAAGATTATCATATACATTAAATGGGAATATTAATTTTAAGTGCCCTTCTTTAAATAATTCTAACGTGAGTCCAGTTTGCATAGGGTCATTATCATACACGTGCCTTAGTATATAAGAATCTACAGAGCCATAGACATTATCAAAATTAATGGAAGCAGATAATTCTAATTCGTCTGTTAATTTTACATTTGAGTTAAAATTTTCCTTAAGATTTTCAAAGAATTCTTCAGAATAAAAATCTTCAAATAAAACCTCCTCAGGATTATTTAAATAAACATAAAATTCCAAATAAGGTTGAGTATAATACTCATCAAAGAAAAATGTATTGTCCATGAATGAATTTATATTTTTTTGAAAAGATTGTTTTTTATCAATTAATTTATCAAATTGGTATCTATTATCAATAGCTAATAGTTTTGAAGTTTCACCAATCCTCAGATAAATACTACCATTACTAATATATGGTGCATCATGACCCTCAAATACTTGAACTACTAAAACAAATTTATTTTTAGGAATTTCTACAAGTTTAGTCTCAAAATAAGGAATGGGATCAATGTTATCTTTAATAATATTTGTAATTTTATCAGTGGGCTTTTTATTATCTTCCAAATCAAAACCAATAATTTCAGAAGGTTTACTTTCATTTTCATTTTCTTCTATTCCAATAATATACCAACCCCCCAATGAATTTGCAAAAGATGCAATTGAATTGGCTATCTTTTTATTTTTAGGAAATGATCCTTTATATTCCATAACCCATCCTTCTGAAACATCATTTTCTGTTAATTTTTTTAAATCTTCGTATTCTATTTCTGAGATATTTTTATTAAACGGATTGTACATTCTATCACCTTTTAAATGGATTTATTCATTTATTATTTATTAAACATTTTAATAAACATAATTTATAAAAGTATCATTAATTTAATTAATTCTAATTTATCATACTCTTAATCATCAATAATTTGTTCAGTTCTAAAAATCCAATAATAGCAATATTAAAAATAATAACTATTATAAATCACTTCCAATATATAGGGCATTATATAAAGTAATCCTTTCTAAATCAATGATTAAAAGAAAGATTCAATCATTAAAACATGACGAAACGACATTAAATTATTCATGTGAACTTTAAAAAGAAAAAACTAAGAATACTAATTATAAAGAGGTATTATAAATTATGAACAAAGATTTAAAACGAATATCAAATTGAAAACATTAGAAAATCTCAAATTAGAATAAATGATAGTTTAATGAATTCAAAGTCTGCTATAGATAGCATAAGAGCATTAGACATGCACCAACCAAACATCACCAATACAGCAAAATTAATGAGAGACAGCATGGAAAATTCAAAATCCGCAATTGAAAGCATA
>NZ_CADAJR010000011.1 GCF_902788255.1 uncultured Methanobrevibacter sp. | reverse complement strand
TGCCCCGGGGATTGCCTAGAAAACACTCAATAAACGATTGAGCAAATAAACATGAAAAATCTAGGAATCCTCGCCTTCTTCAAGGCGAGGTTGTTCAAAGTATACGGATTTAACAGATGCTTCAAGGTTGATTCGTCCATACCTGAAGCAATCTAATATTTTTTTCAGTCTATTTCAAATTAAATTGAACAAATTCTCCGGTTTCTTTACCGGAGAGGTTCAATCGGCATTTCAGAAGTGGTTGAAGGATTCTTGTTTTTTGCCATTAAATTTATAAAATTAAAAATTTTATATATGTATGATAAATATTATTTTTATACTAATTGTAAGGTGTAATAAATGGAAAAAAAATTAACTGTTCCGATTAAAGATGAAAATTTAAATGAATTAAAAGCGGGAGATGTAGTTTATCTTACTGGAAATATATTGACTGCAAGAGACCAGGCACATAAACGTCTTCTGGAGGAAGGTGCTCCTTTGGATATTGAAGGCGCAGCCCTTTTTCATGCAGGACCTATCATTTCCAAAAAAGACGATGAATATGAAATGGTAGCTATAGGTCCCACAACCTCAATGAGAATGAATCCGTATCAAAGTGACGTTCTGGACATGGGTCCTAAGATAGTCATAGGTAAGGGCGGTATGGATGATTCCGTACGTGAGGCACTGATTCGCAACAACGCATTATATGTTGTGGCTACCGGAGGATGTGCTGCGCTATATGTTGATGCAGTTGAAAAGATTGAAAGTGTGGACTGGCTGGACCTTGGAATGCCTGAGGCGATGTGGAATTTAAAAGTCAAGGATTTCGGACCACTTATAGTTGCGATGGATAGTCAGGGAAATAGTCTATATGATTAGTTTGAATAAGAAATACTTATATATGAATTAGTTTATAGTATATTTTAAAATAATTATTACTTTATCATAACAATTTTATGGAGTGTTGTTTATGGCTGATATTAACGAAGCTGCAGAAAAAAAACTAAAATCAAGAATGACAAAAATTAGGAAATGTAACAGAGAACCGGAAGAAAAAGCAAAGTTTTCTGAAAAAATTGGTATTTCTTTAGAGCTTGAATTCCAAAATAAGAATCCTGATAAACTTTCTGATGGGATCACTATTATTACTTCACCTGACGGTAAAGTATTATTTGCAGATTATTTCTATGGAATTCCTGAAGATGAGGAATATACCAATGTGGAAATTACTGAAAAACAGTTAAAATCCATTATTGAGTTCTTTGAAGATTATAAATTACAGTTAGATGACTCTGAATGATTATAAATAATTCCTTGGATGAAGTTAAAAAAAGGGAAAAGGCCTTGTCAATTATTAGGGATATAGTTGAGAATAAAGGCCGTGATTTCTTATTTGATTTAACTGGATTGTCTGGTGGTTTTATTGCATCTCCATCAGAATTGAATCTTTTGGAAACCTATGTTGGTCCAGCTATCTTTGAAGATGCGCTTCAGGAAGTGGGAATAGAACATATGGGTGGAGAAAAGGTTCTTCCATTAAACAGGACTTCATCAGGAATTTTAGCCACCATTTTAGCATTGGTCAAAAAAGACACCAATGTTGTCCATTACCTTGCAAAACTGCCCGCTCACCCGTCAATACCTCGCAGCTGCAATCTTGTAGGTGCAAACTATTTTGAAACTGATGTTTTTGATGAGTTTACAATACCTGAAAACACATCCCTTGTTGTAGTGACAGGATCTACCATGGATTTGCAGGTAATTGATGAGGATGAATTTATTAAAGTCATTGAAATGGCTCATGATAGGGGAATTCCTGTCATGGTTGATGACGCTTCCGGTGCAAGGCTTAGAACAGTTGTGTTCAATCAAAAAAGGGCCTGCGATTTGGGAGCGGATATTGCAATTACCAGCACAGACAAGTTGATGCCCGGTCCTAGGGGTGGACTGATGGCTGGTAAAGCTGATTTTATAGATAAGATTAAGGTTAAGGTCAACCAGTTCGGTCTTGAAGCACAGCCTCCATTGGTTCTTGCAATGATGAACGGAATCAAGAACTTCAATGGTGAAAACCTGATAAAGAGTTTTGACAGAAAGGAGAAGCTTTTCGATATATTGAATCAGAAATTCGACAGCTTTGAAAAGACTCCGAATGGGGTCATGATTTCTCCTGAGGGTTTGGCCTCTGAAATCACTGTTCCGCATGACCTGTCAGACAATGACCTGGCATTTGTATTTTCTTTTATATTGCTTAGGGACTATGGAATAATCACCATCCCTTCTGTTGGAATGCCTGGTGCCTCAGCAACAATAAGATTTGATCTCTCAACCAATGATACATTCAATTTGGATTTGGATGATCTTGCACAAAAGATATCTTCATCATTCGATAAGCTTGTAAGTGTCGTTCAAGATGAGGATGAATGCAGAAAAATTATCTTTTGATTATGCATTCCCCGGAAATTACCTTTTCGAATGTACCGTCATTTTTCTCAACAACCAGTTCACCGTCTTTTGTAATTCCTATGACATATGCATCGTATGACTTTTGATGTGGCTTTCTCACTTCCACAAGTTTTCCGACACTGTATGAACGTTTTCTCCATTCTCTCAGTATGTCTTCCACACAGTCATCATTTAGCAATTCATAAACCCTTTCGAATTCTTCCAAAAATAGTTTAATCAGTATATTTTCATTGACCTTTTTTCCAAGTTCAATTTCAAGGGTGGTGGTTATCTCCTGCAGTTCGCCAGGCAATTTCTCAATGGAGAGGTTTGCATCTATTCCCACTCCAACAATGATGTTTTCTATTGTGTTGAAGTTGCTTACCGCTTCGGTTAAAATTCCGCAGACCTTTTTGCCGTTTATTATTATGTCATTCGGCCATTTGATTTCAGGATTGTGAACCCCTATCTTTTCAAGGGCGATTGCAACGGCAACTCCTGTTGTGATGGTTATAAGAGGAATTTTGGAGATATCAACCTCGGGAGATAATATGATGGACATCCACACTCCTCCCAACGGTGATTCCCATGATTTTCCAGTTCTTCCTCTTCCGTTGTTCTGTTTTTCGGAAATTACTACACTTCCGTTTTCAATACCGTTTTTAGCCAAATACTTGGCAAGGGTATTTGTTGAACCTACTTCGTTATAGAGGTATAAGTTCTTTGCTATGAATTTTGTATTCAACCCGTTGGATATTTCACACCTGTCGAGATATTCGGTTTTCCTTTTGCCGATGTCCCTGACCAGCTGTGAAAATCCATTGATGTTTTCATCGTTTATTTCACCGGATAATTCACTCTCCTTTTCAAGCAAGTTTATTATCTCGGTTTTCATATTCATCTAATTATTGTCTTTTTTGTATCTCTTCGTTTGCAGCGTTCAGGTATGATCCAACTGCCGCTGAAATAGCAGCAATCTTTTTAGCCGGCATGAATGTGGATTTCAATTTGTTCATGTGGTCTAAATCCTCGGAGATTACATTTACCATCTCTTCTTCGATTCCCTGTTTGTAGGTATCGATGAAGTGGGTGTTCAGGTCTCCTGAAATGAAGTTAGGATTTCTTAAAACTGCTTTATGGAATGGAATTGTGGTTTTTACACCTAAAATGATATATTCGCTCAATGCCCTTTTCATCTTGTTTATGGCATCGGTTCTGTCTCTTCCATAGGTGATTAGCTTGGAAATCATTGAATCATAGAATGTTGGAATTGTATAATTCATGTAAACTCCACTGTCAAGACGTACACCTGGTCCACCAGGGGATCTGTAACCTGTGATTTTACCGGGGTTTGGTGAGAAGTCGTTTAATGGGTCTTCCGCATTGATACGACATTCGATAGCGTGACCTGTTACCTTGATGTCATCCTGTGAGTATGTCAGCTCGTCACCGTTGGCGATTTTGATTTGCTCCTTGATTAAATCTGTATTGGTTACCAGTTCGGTGATTGGGTGTTCCACTTGAATACGTGTGTTCATTTCAAGGAAGTAGTATTCGCCGTTGTCGTATAGGAATTCAACGGTTCCTGCACTTTTATATCCTATGTATTCTGCAGCCTTAACTGCACTTCCACCCATCTGTTCCCTTAGCTCTTCGGTCATGATTGGGGATGGAGCCTCTTCGAGAAGCTTTTGGTGTCTTCTTTGGATGGAACATTCCCTGTCCCCTACGTGGATTACGTTTCCATGCTCGTCAGCCAGGAGTTGGAATTCGATGTGTCTTGGTTTTTCAAGGTATTTTTCAATGAATACTGTTGAGTCACCGAAGTTTGTGGATGCTACGGATTGGGTTGCCTGGATTGCTTCTACGAGTTCCTCTTCCTTGTAGACTGCACGCATACCAATTCCTCCACCACCGGCGGAAGCCTTAACGATGACAGGGTATCCGATTTGAGCGGCGATTTCTTTAGCCTCTTCAATATCACTTACTCCTTCAGGGGTTCCTTCAATGACCGGAACTCCTGCCTTTTTCATAAGAGCTTTTGATGTGATCTTATCTCCCATTTTATTGATTACGTCTCCGCTTGGTCCGATAAGTTTTATTCCGTTTTTTTCACATGCTTCACCGAATTTAGGGTTTTCAGCTAAAAATCCGTAACCTGGGTGAATTGCATCAGCCCCGGATTCGAGTGCTATATCGATGATTTTTTCAATATTTAAATAGGATTGTGATGGTGAAGGATTTCCCAGTTCATAGCTTTCATCAGCATAATTTGTATATAGGGAAGTTTTGTCCGCATCAGAGTAAATAGCTACACTTTTAATGTCGAGTTCACGACATGCTCTCATTACTCTAATTGCTATTTCACCTCTATTTGCTATTAAGATTTTTTCAAACATTTTAAAACCTCTATAATTTTTTCATTAATATATAATTATATATTGCTTGATATATTAATATTTTATTAGATTAATATGAAAAAAATTACCCGCAAGAAACATTTGGAAATGAGGCTTCAGTCAATACCCTCACATCCCAATCCGAAGGTAGGCCTTGAACAGTACACCACACCTTCCGTCATAGCTTCTGATCTGGTTTGGAATGCATATTCTCTGGGTGACATTCTGGATAAAAATATTGTTGATTTGGGCTGTGGTACAGGTGTTTTTGCAATAGCGTCCCGTCTTATGGGTGCAAATTCTTCAGTTGGTGTAGATATCGATGCCGATTCAATCGGTCTTGCAAGGGATGTTTGCGATAAGTTAAATGTTGACGGCGTAGATTTCATCGTCTCTGACATCTGTGAATTTAGTGGACCGATAAATCCAGATACTGTATTTCAGAACCCTCCCTTCGGATCTCAAAGGAAAGCCGATTCAGGTCAGGACTTGAAATTTGTCAAAAAGGCAATTGAACTTAGTCCTGAAGTTTTTTATTCATTTCATATGGCATCAACACAGGACTTTCTAATAGATTATTACCATGACAATGGCTGTGAGATAACCCATATTTTCAGGTATGATTTTCCAATTCCGAAGATTTATGATTTTCACACTAAAGAAAAGCAAGATGTTGAAGTTATTGTGATTCGGGCGGAGTTAAAATAATTTCAATTTTTCAATTTTCCTATTTTTCATGCCAAAAAACCATACCTTTATATAGTGGATAGTACATATTCTATATTAATATATTCTCTGAGTATAAAAAAGTTGGTAGCATAAAAAGAAGCTACGGATATTATAACTGATATAATATTTTGTAAATGTGTAAGTCTATTTAGTGATAGCTATATAAATGTAGGGTAATCTTTATATAGTTTACATTCCAAATGTATTACTAATGTATAAAGATGAGCTATCTATATTTATTCCAAACTCATTTCTTTCTGAGTCTAAAGATCTTAAAATTCGTACTTATAAAGTAGGGATTATAGCAAGAGCTTTAGCGATTTTCAAAGCAGATAACGTGATTATTTACAATGATAATCATGACAAGAATGTTGATGGGAAAGAGGATGGAGATTTTATTGCTGAAGTTTTAAATTATATGAATACTCCTCAATACTTGAGGAAACAAGCTATTCCTATAAAATCCGAACTGAGGCATGTAGGTATCCTTCCGCCACTTAGGACTCCTCATCATCCTTTAAATGATCAGCCAGACGTGGGTGATTATAGACAAGGGTTCACTGTTAAGAGAAACAAGAAAGGAACTTATGTTGATATAGGTATGGATAAACTTGCATTCTGTAAAGAGCAGCTTACTGTCAAAAAGATTTTTGACTTTAAGATTACTAAGATTGCTAAGAAAGAAGTAATAGTCACACCTGATAAACCAGATGACGTTTACTGGGGATACAAGGTTATCTCCTCTAATAAGAGTCTTAAAAATAGCTTAAAATTAATTAAACCTGATCTTGTTGTGGAAACTACAAGATATGGAGATTATATTGATTCTATTTTTGATGAATTAAAAGATAAAGTAGATGAATGTAAAAGTATTGCTATTTTATTTGGTGGCCCTTATTCTTCAATTTCAGAAGATGTTTCCAATCCTAGCTGGGATTTGTATAAAGTGAATACCCTTCCTGGACAGGGAACTGAAACTGTTAGAACTGAAGAGGCAGTTGTCGCTACACTTTCTTTATTTAACTTTATTAGATTTTAATTCTCTTTAAATTATTAGTTTTACACGCTAATAGATAACTTGCTCAACTTTTTATACAGATTATATTTTTAGGACTTCCTAGATATGGTCTTAGCACAGAATGGTTTATACATTAAATATATTCTTGTTTGTGCTTCAATTAGCTTAAACTCAACTGAATATATTAAAATTTGATATTTATCTAGTTACAAACTTGTTTGTGGCTATTTATCATCTCGATGAATTTATTTCATCAAAACTCATAGATAGTTGTTCATTCGACTATTGGAGTATAAAAAATTAAAATAATTAAAAAATACGGAAAAATATAAATAAGGAGGTTAAATTAAATGGTTAGACATCATCAACCAAGAAAAGGGTCTGTTGCTTTTAGTCCAAGAAAAAGAGCAGCTAAAGAAACCCCTAGAATAAAATCTTGGCCAAAATCAGATGAACCAAAATTACTCGGCCTCGCAGGTTATAAAGTCGGCATGACTCACGCTTTAGTCACTGATACTGATAAAAACTCTCCAACTCAAGGAATGGATATTTTCACTCCTGTAACTGTATTGGAAGTACCTCCAGTCGTAGTAATGGGAATTAGAGCTTATGAAAAAACTTCTCGTGGTTTGAAAGTAATCACCGAAGTACTTGCAGACAATTTAGATCAAGAACTTTCAAGGAAAATTTCACTTCCGAAAGAATACAACAAATCTGAAGCTATTGCAAAAATACAAGGTGCATTAGAAAACACAGAAGAAATTAGAGTCTTAGTACACACAAATCCAAAAGTAACTAGCGTACCTAAGAAAAAACCAGATATATTTGAATGTGGTATCGGAGGAGCAAATCCTGAAGAAAAATTAAACACCGCATTAGAATTATTAGGTAACGAAGTAAAAGCTAGTGAAATCTTCAATGAAGGTGAATTTGTTGATGCAATTGCAACCACAAAAGGAAAAGGATTCCAAGGTGTAGTAAAAAGATGGGGAATTAGGATTCAATACGGTAAAGCTGTCAGAGCTGGTAAAGGTAGACACGTCGGTTCCATTGGTCCTTGGACACCAAGAAGAACCATGTGGACTGTAGCTCAAGCAGGTCAAATGGGTTACCACAAAAGAACTGAATTCAATAAAAGAATCCTAAAAATCGCATCAGCTGACGAAGTTGACCAAATCAACCCAGATGGTGGATTTGTTAAATACGGACTTGTCAAAAATGATTACGTATTAGTTAAAGGTTCCTTACCAGGTCCTTCCAAAAGATTAGTAATCTTAAGACAACCTATCAGACCTAATAATAAAGCTGAGGATATACCTCAAATTAACTATATAAGTACAAAATCTAAACAAGGGGTATAATCATGAAAGTTAACGTTTATTCTATTAATGGGGAAGTCAAAGAAGATATTGAACTTCCAGCTATTTTTGATGAAGTATACAGACCAGATTTAATCAAAAGAGCTGTACTTTCTGCACAATCTGCTAGAGTACAACCATGGGGTAATGACCCAATGGCAGGTAAAAGAACTTCCGCTAAAGGATGGGGTTCAGGTAGAGGTACCGCAAGAGTACCAAGGATTAAAAATGGTTCCAAAGCAGCTTTTGTACCAATGGCTATTGGTGGTAGACAAGCTCACCCAACAAGAGCAGAAAAAAATCATCATGAAAAAATCAACATAAAAGAAAGAAGATTTGCTATCAGATCTGCTGTTGCAGCAACTGTTAACAAAGAACTTGTTGAAAACAGAGGCCACAAAGTGGAAGACTTAGAACAAGTTCCTATTATTGTTGAAGATGATATTGAAGAAGTAAAAACTACCAAACAAACTCGTGAAATCTTTGAAAAATTAGGAGTTTACGACGATATCATTCGTGCAAAAGAAGGTAAAAGAATCAGAGCTGGTAGAGGTAAAACAAGAGGAAGAAAATACAAAAAAGTAAAAGGACCTCTCGTTGTAGTCGGTGAAGACAAAGGTATTTCCTTAGGTGCAAGAAACCACGCTGGTGTAGATGTTGTGGTTGCAGAAAACTTAAATGCTGAATTATTAGCACCTGGTACCCATGCTGGAAGACTCACTATTTACACCAAATCAGCTGTTGAAAAGTTAGGAGGTTTATTCCAATAATTTTGGAAAAATAAGGTGATATTATGGATTCATATTCAGTTATTATTAAACCTCATGTTACTGAAAAAACCATGAACTTAATCGATTTAAATAATGAGATTGCGTTCGTTGTAAATCGTAAAGCTAACAAAAATCAAATCAAATACGCTTTTGAAGATTTATATGAAGAAAAAGTAGCAAGAGTCAACACTCACATTACTACTAAAGGTGTAAAAGTAGCATATATCAAACTTGTTGAAGAAGAAATGGCGGAAGAAATCGCTGTCAGATTAGGAGTATTCTAAGGAGGAATGAAATATGGGAAAACGATTAATCCACCAAAGAAGAGGAAGAGGAACTCCTGCTCACCGTGTTGCTTCACATCGTTTTAAAGATAAAATCAGATACAGATCTTACGATGCATTAGAAAAAGAAGGAAGTATCAAAGGAAAAGTTATTGACATCGTTCACGATCCAGCAAGAACCGCTCCTATCGCAGAAGTAAAATTCGAAAATGGTGAAAAGAAATTTATATTAGCACCTGAAAGCATTCAAATCGATGATGAAATTGAATGTGGTATTTCTGCTCCTATCAAATTCGGTAACACATTACCACTTGCTGAAATTCCTGAAGGTACCCCAATTTACGATATCGAAAACACTCCTGGAGACGGAGGTCGTTTTGTAAGATCTTCTGGAACTTACGCTTCTGTAGTTACTCATGATGCAAACCAAGCTGTTGTAGAATTACCATCCGGTGAATTAAAATACTTAAACCCTAACTGCCGTGCAAGTATCGGTGTAGTTGCTGGTGGAGGTAGAAAAGATAAACCGTTCCTTAAAGCAGGTAAAAGATGGCATGCTTACAAAGCTAAAGGTAAGAAGTTCATGACTGTTAGAGGAGTAGCTATGAACGCTGTAGATCACCCTCACGGGGGAGGTAACAGACAACATCCTGGTCGTCCTACCACTGTTTCAAGACATGCACCACCAGGAAGAAAAGTTGGTTCAATTGCAGCTAAAAGAACAGGTTTAAAAAGATAGATAGAGGGTGTTTCATTGGCAAGAAAAATATTTAAATATAAAGGTTATACTCTTGAAGAACTTCAAGCTATGTCTTTAGAGGAAGTTATGGAATTACTCCCTGCAAGACAAAGAAGATCTTTAAAAAGAGGATTCTTACCAAGACAACAAATTGTTTTGGATAAAATGAGAAAATTAAATAAAGAAGGAACTAAAGATGGTCGTCCTGTTGTAGTTAGGACCCATTGTAGAGACATGATTGTAATACCTGAAATGGTCGGAACCACTTTCGGTATTTATGATGGTCAAAATTTTGTAGAAGTTACCATTGAACCTGAAATGATTGGTCATTACTTCGGTGAATACGCACCAACCAGAAAAAGAGTTCAACACGGAGACCCAGGTATGGGTGCTACTAGATCATCCATGTTTGTACCACTTAAATAAGGAGATTAGAACATGGCTAACAAATATGCTTATAATGAAGAAGTTGATGAAGCAAAAACTGCACGTGCTATGGCAAAATCTCTTAAGATTTCTCCTAAGCATAGTGTTGAAATTTGCAGTGCAATCAGAGGAATGGAAGTAGCAAAAGCTAAAGCTTATTTAGAAGATGTTATTGACATGAAAAAATCTGTTCCTTTCAAAAGACACAACAAAAAAGTTGGTCACAGAAAAGGACAAGAAGGATGGGCTGCTGGTAGGTATCCTGTAAAAGCTGCAGAACAAATCTTAAAAGTTTTAGAAAACGCTGAAGCTAACGCAGAATACAAAGGTATGGACACTGAAAAATTATTCATTGAACATATCTCATCTCACAAAGGTGTAGTTATCCCTGGTTACATCCCAAGAGCATTCGGTAGAATGACTCCATTCAATACACCTACTACTCATATTCAAATTGTATTACAGGAGGCTAACTAATGATAGAAAAAGATTTCGTTCAAGAAGGCCTTAGAAGAACTAGAATTGATGAATACTTAGAAAAAGAACTTGAAAGAGCTGGATACGGTGGTATGGAAGTTCAAATTACACCTTTAGGTACCATGGTTATTGTTTACGCAGAAAGACCTGGTATGGTTATTGGTAGAGGTGGTAAAAACGTAAGGAATATTACCAACGTTTTAAAAACCGAATTCGGTTTAGACAATCCACAAATTGAAGTTAAAGAAGTTGAAGTTCCTGAACTTAACCCTAAAATCATGGCATACAAAATCTCTAACATGTTACAAAGAGGTATGCACTTCAGAAGAGTGGCTTACTCTACTATCCGTAGAATCATGGGCGCAGGAGCTCAAGGTGTGGAAGTTACTATTTCTGGTAAAATCAGAGGTTCTAGATCTGCTGTAGCAAAATTCGTTGAAGGATACATCAAAAAATGTGGAGAACCTTCCATCAGATTAGTAGAAGAAGGTTTCGCTACCGCTGAATTAAAACCTGGTGTATTAGGTATTTATGTAAGAATTATGCCTCCGGAAACTGTATTGCCTGATTCCGTTGAAATCCTTCCTCCAAAAATGATCATCGAAGAAGACGGTGAAGTCATCGAAGAAGAAATCGATGTTGAAACCGAAGAAGTCATCGAAGAAGAAATCATTGAGGATGTTGAAGATCTCGACGAATTAGAAGAAGTTGTTGAAGAAGAAACTACTGAAGAAGTAGCAGAAGATGATAGTTAAATCTTAAATTTGATTATCCTAAAAGAGTTGGAACAATGGCGATTTTAAGAAGTAAAGAAATTTGGGACATGGAAGTTGATGAGATTCAAGACAAATTAGTTGAACTCAGAACTGAATTATCCAAAAACGTTTCTAAAAGTGCAGCTGCCGGGGTAGTTGAAAACCCTGGAAAAATTAGAGAATTAAAAAGAACAATTGCTCGTGTTCTTACAATCTTAAATGAAAAACAAAAGGAGAATTAAATGTCAAAAATCTGTGATGTATGTGGGCTTCCAGAAGAACTTTGTGTATGCGAAGAAATTGCACGTGAAGTTCAGACTCTAAAAGTTTTTACTGTTAGAAGAAGATTCGGAAAACTCATGACTATTATCGAAGGTATAGATGAACACGATATCGATATCAAAGAACTCACAAAAACCCTCAAAGCAAAATGTGCTTGTGGAGGAACCGCTAAAAATGGTCAAATTGAACTTCAAGGAGATCATAAGGTAAGAGTTAAAGAAGTTTTATCCGATATGGGATTCTCTTCAGATACTATCGAAATTCGTGAATCTAAGAAGAATAACAAAAAAAGGAGATAATTCATCTACTCGATATGTTTTTCAATAATTTTGTAATTTTACTGCATAATTTATTGTGAATGTTTCTAAGAGATTGGGATTATGATTACTTCAAAAAACTTAGTCCATCATGAATTCATTGGGCTGAACGTTCATGCGATAAGTAAAAATAACGAATCTCTTGACTTAAAGGGAACAATTATTGATGAGACAAAAAATACCATTAAGATAGAGGGAATTGACAATACAGAAAAGATTATTCCAAAAAACGGAACAATCTTTATCTTTGAAATTCCTGACGGGGAAAAGATAGAAGTTGATGGTAATATTTTGTCTATACGTCCTGAAGATAGAATAAAAAAAAGGTTTAAAAAAATTTAAATGGTGATAATATGGTTGGGCTTAACGTTCAAGAACCAGAAACTACATGTGATGATCCTAACTGCCCTTTCCACGGTACTTTACCTGTAAGAGGTCAAGTCCTTGAAGGTGTTGTAGTAAGTAACAAAGCAGAAAGGACTATTACTGTTGAACGTAGTTACTATAAATTCATTAAAAAATATGAAAGATACGAAAAAAGGAAATCTAAAATCAATGTTCACAAACCAGATTGTTTAGATGTGAATGTTGGTGATTCTGTTAAAGTAGCAGAATGTAGACCATTAAGTAAAACTAAACATTTTGTTTTAGTTGAAGTTAAAGGAGAGTAATTATTATGAAACCATTAACCTCAAGCATGACTAAAGCATTACCAATTGGAGCAAGACTCCAATGTGTCGACAATACTGGTGCTCGTGAAATCGAAATCATTTCCGTAAAAGGATTCAAAGGTGTAAGAAGAAGGATCGACGTTGCTGGTGTTGGAGATTTAGTTGTTGCATCTGTTAAAAAAGGAACTGCTGACATGAGAAGAGAAGTTGTTAATGCAGTTGTAGTCAGACAAAAAAAGGAATACAGACGTGCTGACGGTCTTCGTGTTAAATTTGAAGACAACGCTGCTGTTATTATTACTCCTGAAGGAATATTAAAAGGATCAGAAATCAGAGGTCCTGTTGCTAAAGAAGCAGCTGACAGATGGCCTAGTGTTGGTAGTGCAGCAAGTATTTTAGTATAGGTGATAAAATGTCAATTCAACCAAGAAAACAAAGAAAAGCTCGTTACAATGCTCCTGCTCACGCACGTGGTAAATACTTAAGTGCTTCTTTAAGTCCTGAATTAAGAGAAAAAATTGGAAAAAGAAGTTTACCAGTAAAATCAGGAGACAAAGTTATGGTTGTCCGTGGAGACTTTAAAGGACATGAAGGAGAAGTCCTCACTGTTGATTACAGTTCCTACAAAGTAACTATCGAAGACGTTACTTTAGCTAAACCTGACGGAACTACTACATTTCTCCCAGTCGACCCATCAAACTTAGTAATTATTGATGCAGATTTAAAAGACGACAGAAGAATTAAAAATAAAGGAGATAATTAATATGGCTAAAATGGGATCTAGAAAACATCTTAAAAGATATAAAGCACCAAAATCTTGGCCTATTCATCCTAAAGAAGACACATGGACTGTAAAACCTTCTGCAGGTTCTCACTCCATTGAAGACGCTATTCCATTAACATTAGTTATCAGAGATGTTTTAAAATTAGCAGACAACGCAAGAGAAGCTAAAAGAATCATCAACTCAGGTAACGTTTTAGTAGATGGAAGAGTCGTTAAAGATTATAAATTCCCAGTTGGATTTATGGATATCATTGAAATTCCAAAAACTGAAGAAGCTTATAGAGTTCTTTTAGATAGAAAAGGAAGATTACAATTAGATTTAATCGAAGATGCTAGTGCTAAATTATCAAAAATTGTTAACAAATCCACCATCAAAGGTGGTAAAACTCAATTAAATCTTCACGATGGTAAAAACGTTATCATTGAAGAAGACGCATACTCCGTTGGAGATGTTATTTGTTTAAAAGTACCTGAACAAGAAATCGTTGAAGCATATCCTTTACAAGAAGGATCTACCGTTCTTGTTACTGGTGGTAAACACACCGGTGAATTAGGTACAGTATCTGAAATTATTGAAAATCAATCTTCAAATCCTAACACTATCATTATCCAAAATAGTGCTAAAGATGAATTCTTAACTTTAAAAGACTATGCATTTGTAGTTGGTACTGATGCACCAGTAATATCATTATTGGAGGTTAATAAATGAACCCAATGAATGAAGTACGTATCGAAAAAGCTACCGTCAGTATTGGTGTTGGTGAAGCAGGTGAAAAATTATCTCGTGCAATCACTCTTTTAGAAGAAATGTTCGATCAAACTCCTGTTAAAACTTTTTCAACTGTTACAAACCCAGAATGGGGTATCAGAAAAAGACAACCAATTGCATGTAAATTAACTTTACGTGGAGAAAAAGCTGATAAAGCTATTGATATGGTATTAGAAGGTATTAGTAGAAATATTAAACCTACTCAATTTGATGCTCAAGGAAACCTTTCTTTCGGTATTAGGGAACACATTGACATCCCTGGTATGAGATATAATCCTGATATTGGTATATTCGGTATGAATGTTTCAATCACTTTTGAAAAACCAGGATACAGAATATCCAAAAGGAAAATCCAACAAAAGAAAGTTCCTCAAAAACATAGAATTTCTAAAGAAGAAACTATGAAATTTATGGAAGAAAACTTCAAAGTTAATTATGTAACAGAATAAAGGTGATTATTTTGCCAAGAAAATACGGTAAAGCTTCAAAAAAATGTAGTCGTTGCGGAGACCATTCTGCTATGGTAAGCAGATATGGATTAAACTTATGCAGACAATGTTTTAGGGAAATCGCCCCTAAAATCGGATTTAAAAAATATAATTAGAGGTTATAAATATGAGTCTTATGGATCCTCTCGCTGATGCTTTAACTAACATTAGAAATAACGAATTACAAGTAAATGATTCCTGTGTTATTTCTCCTGCTTCCAAATTAATTGGACAAGTTTTAAGCACTATGCAAAAAGAGAATTATATTGGTAATTTTGAGTATATTGATGACAACAGGGCAGGTAAATTCATAGTAGAATTAGAAGGTAACATTAACAAATGTGGTGTTATCAAACCTCGTCACGCTGTTAAGAAGAACGAATTTGAGAAATTTGAAAAAAGATATTTGCCAGCAAAAAACTTTGGTATTTTAATCGTCACAACTCCTGAAGGAATTATGACTCACAATGAGGCTAAGGAAAGAGGAATTGGTGGACGTTTGTTGGCTTACATGTACTAGGTGATAAAATGGTAATAGCTGCAGCTATAAGGGAAGAAATTGAAATCCCTGAAGGCGTTGAAGTTATAATTAATAACAATGAGGTCTCTGTAAAAGGACCTAATGGAGAAGACTCCAGAAAATTTACTTACCCAAATGTAAGTATTAAAGAAGAAGATGATGTTGTTGTTTTAGAAACAGCATTTCCTAAAAAGAAAGACAAAGCAATGATTGGAACCACAAGGGCACACATCAACAACATGATTATCGGTGTTACTGATGGTTTCGAATACCACATGAAAATCGTATTTGCTCACTTTCCAATGACTGTAAAAGTCCAGAACGATACTGTCGTAATTGACAACTTCCTCGGGGAAAGACACCCAAGAACTGCTAAAATCGTAGGTTCTGCTAAAGTAGCAGTTAAAGGTGATGAGGTAACAATTACCGGTATTAACAAGGAACATGTTGGTCAAACCATGGCTAACTTAGAACAAGCAACTAAAATTAAAGGAAGAGATCCTAGAGTATTCCAAGACGGAATATACTTAACTAGCAAAGAATAAATTGGTGATTTGAATGGCTAATAAAAGATTTAAAAGACAAGAATATGCTCGTTATAAAAAACTTGGAATCAAATGGAGACGCCCTAGAGGTAAAACCAGTAAAATGAGAAGATACGAAGCAGGCAAACCTGACATGCCAGCTATCGGTTACAGAACCCCTAGAGCAGTAAGGGACTTACACCCTTCAGGGTATAATGATGTTCTTGTTCACAATATGCAAGAATTAGAAGCATTAGATCCAGATAATGATGCTGCAAGAATCAGTGCTTCTATCGGTAAAAGGAAAAAAGCTTTGATGTTAGAAAAAGCATCCGAGCTCGGAATTAAAGTATTAAACAAATAAATCATAATTATAAGTTAAATCAATTCCGGGGCTTTATTTGAATTGATTTGACTATTTGAATTAAAATATAAGGGAATTTAGATTCTATCTAAATGGAGGATTATTTACATGAATCTTACAACTCAAAAAAGATTAGCTGCTAGTATTCTCAAAGTAGGGCTTAATCGTGTATGGATTGATCCAGAAAGATTAGAAGAAGTATCTATGGCGATTACTAGAGAAGGAGTTAAGCAGTTAATTAACGATGGAGCTATTAAAGCAAAACCTGAAAAAGGTATTAGTAGCTACAGATCTAAAAAAATCAAAGAACAAAAAGCAAAAGGTAAAAGAAAAGGTAGAGGTAGTATAAAAGGGGCTAAAAAAGCACGTACTCCTAAGAAAAAAGCTTGGATGACTACCATTAGAGCTTTAAGAAAAGATCTTAAAGAAATGCGTGAAGAAGAAGTTATTGATGCTACTACCTATCGTAAACTATACAAAATGGCTAAGGGTGGCGCATTTAGAAGTAAATCTTACATGAGAAACTACGCCCGTGACCATGATTTAATTAAAGGAGATGAATAAGCATGGCACAAGGAACTAACTATAAAGTAGCATTCAGAAGAAGAAGAGAAGGTAAAACCGACTATGCAGCTAGAATGAAATTAGTCGATTACGACAAATCTCGTTTAGTTGTCAGAGTTTCCAACTCTCACGCAACCGTTCAAGTAATTGATTACGCTCCTGAAGGAGACATCACTGTTGCATCCGCTGTAAGTAAACAATTATCCCAATATGGTTACTTAGGACACACCGGAAACCTTACATCCTTCTACTTAACCGCATATCTCTGTGCTAAAAGAGCTTTAGCTGCTGGTGTAGAAAATGCAATCTTAGACATCGGTTTAAAATCTCCTATCAAAGGTTCTAAAGTATTCGCAGCACTCAAAGGTGCTCTTGACGCAGGTTTAGAAATCCCTCACGGAGACTTCATTTTCCCTGAAGATGAACGTATCAGAGGAGAACACATTGCAGAATATGCTGAATCATTAGATGCTGAAGAAGTTGCTAAAAAATTCTCAAAGTATTTTGAAAGAGGTCTTAATCCTAAAGACTTACCTGAAAACTTTGATAAAACTGTTGAAAATATCGATGCAGAGGTATAACTATGAGTTTTAATATGGATGAATGGGAACCTAAAACTAAAATGGGTAGACAAGTTAAAGATGGTATCATTACTGATATCGATGAAATTTTTGAAAAAGGTCTTCCAATTATGGAATTAGAAATAGTTGATGCCTTAATTCCAGATTTAGAAGAAGAAGTAATGGATGTTAACTTAGTTCAAAGGATGCATAAATCTGGTAGAAAAGTTAATTTCAGAGTAATTGTTGCTGTAGGTAACAAAGATGGTTACGTTGGATTAGGCCAAGGTAAAGCTAAAGAGGTCGGTCCTGCTATTAGAAAAGCTGTAGACAACGCTAAATACAACATCATTAAAGTAAGAAGAGGTTGTGGAGACTGGGGTTGTGTATGTGGAAGAGAACACACTGTTCCTTTCAAAGTAACCGGTAAAACCAGTAGTGTAAGTGTTACTTTAATGCCAGCACCTGCAGGTGTAGGTTTAGTAGTTGGGGATGTTGGAAAAACCATCCTGAAACTTGCTGGTGTTCACGATGTATGGTCTCAAACCTTCGGACAAACTCAAACCACAGTTAACTTTGCTAATGCAGTATTTGCTGCTTTAAAAGAATTAAGTAACGTTAAAGCAAGTGAAGAAGATCTCAAGAAAATGGGAGTACACTACTAATTTGGTGATAGTATGTTTTTAGTTATTAGAGTTAGAGGAACTACCGGTGTCATTAAAAATATTGCAGACACCTTAGATATGTTAAGACTTAACAGAATCAGCCATGCAGTATTAGTAGAAGAAAATCCTAGTTACGAAGGTATGCTTCAAAAAGCTAAGGATTACATCACCTGGGGAGAAATCGACGCTGAATTTGTAGCAGCTATGATTGCTAAAAGAGGAAGACTCCCAGGTAATGTAAAAGTTACTGATGAGTATGTTGCTGAAAATACTGATTACGCTAATATTGAAGAATTAGCTAAAGCTGTAGTTGAATCTAAAGTTAAATTAGCTGATGTCGGTATTAAACCTGTATTCCGTTTACACCCTCCAAGAAAAGGTTACGAAGATATCCGTTTATCTGTTAAAGAAGGTGGATCTTTAGGTTACAGGGGAGAAGAAATTAAAGATCTTGGTAAAAGAATGCTTTAAACTCAGGTGTATATTATGATTAGAACAAAACGTAAAATCAATAAACAAAGAGGTTCTAGATCCAACGGTGGAGGATGTACCAAAAAACGTAGAGGTGCAGGTAACAAAGGTGGAAAAGGTAAAGCAGGTATGGGTAAACAACATTGGACCTGGACTGTAATCCACGATCCTAACCACTTCGGTAAACATGGTTTCAAAAGACCTCAAAAAATGATTAAAAAAATCAGCACTGTTAACTTAAACTACTTAGAAGAACAAGCTGATAAATTAATCGCTCAAGGTAAAGCATCCAAAGAAGGAGATGCAATCGTTATAGATGTAACTGAATTAGGTTATGACAAAGTTTTAGCTAAAGGTAAAATTACCAAAGCTTACAAAATTTCAGCACCTCAATTCTCTGCATCTGCTATTGAAAAAATTGAAGAATTAGGAGGAGAAGCTATAATCTTATAGCTTTATTCCTTTTTAATCAGGGGATAAAATGTCATCATTAGAAGTATTAGAGCCAATATTTAAATTCATTCCAGAGGTCAAATCTCCTGTTCACAGAGAAGACTTCAATGAAAAACTTAAATGGACTGCTCTTATTTTAGTGTTATATTACTTTTTAACTCAAATACCATTATATGGTTTAGCTCCAGGAGCTATTGATAGTTTCGCTCAATTAAGGGCTGTTATGGCTGGAAGTTTTGGTTCAATTCTTACCTTAGGAATTGGTCCAATCGTTACCGCTTCTATTGTTTTACAGTTATTAGTTGGATCAAATCTTTTAGATTTAGATCTTTCATCCCATAAGGACAAATCTCATTTCCAAGCTACTCAAAAAGTATTATCAATTGTCTTTACTGTTTTTGAGGCAAGTGTTTTGGTACTGACTGGAAACTTGGTTCCTATTGACGGTTCCTATACCGGAATTCTAATTTTCCAACTCGTTTTAGGTGCATTGGTAATCATTTACCTTGATGAAGTTGTATCAAAATGGGGATTCGGTAGTGGTATCGGACTGTTCATTGCAGCTGGTGTATGTCAAACTATTATGGTAGGTACATTCAGTATCCTACAAGGTACAGACGGTTTACTTGCAGGTATTATTCCTAAATTCATCCAACAGGCTACTATGGGAACTCCTGACTTTTATGCTTTAATCCCATTACTTGCAACTATTATTGTATTTGCAGTTGTATTGTATGGTGAAGCTATGAGAGTTGAAATTCCTATCTCACATGGTAGTGTAAAAGGTCACGGAAGAATCAGAGGGGCTGTCGGTAAATACCCATTAAAATTCGTTTACTCCAGTAACATGCCGGTAATTTTGACCAGTGCATTACTCGTAAACGTAACATTATTCGCTAATGTTTTCCAAAAGATCGGTTTCCCTATTTTAGGACACCTGGAAAAGGGTAAGGCTGTTGACGGTATTGCTTGGTTGTTAACAACACCTAACCTGACAATGTTTATTACAGAACCTATACACGTGTTGGTATATGCAGTATTCTTTATTGCATGTTGTATATTGTTCTCATATCTATGGGTTGAAATCAGTGGTTTAAATGCTAAAAAGATTTCAGAACAACTTCACAGTTCTGGTATTCAAATACCTGGATTTAGAAGTAGTAAACGCCAATTATATAAAATTTTGAAAAAATATATTCCTGCACTTACCATTATAAGTGGTATCTATGTAGGTCTCATTGCTTTCCTTGCAGATTTAACCGGTGCTCTAGGTGGAGGTACTGGTGTATTGCTTACTGTAGGTATTCTTCACAAGCTATACGAAGAGATGGCTGAAGAACAACTCATGTCTGCAAACCCACTTCTTAGGAAAGTTTTAGGAGGAGATTAACTCTTCTCCATCTCATTATTAAGGTGAGGGATTAAAATGAAATTAGTAGTATTAACAGGGATTCCAGGTTCTGGAAGTACAACTTTACTTGGTAAAGCTTTAGAAGAAGTAGATTATGTTCACCTGAACTACGGGGACATAATGACTGAAATTGCAATCAAAGAAAAAATTGTAAATGATAGGGACGCTTTAAGAAAATTGCCTGCTGAAACACAAAGAGACATTCAGGCTAAAGCAGCTAAAGAGATCAAGGCTAGATCTGAAAAGGACAATATTATTGTTGATACCCACTGTACTATCAACACTCCTGCAGGATTCTTGCCAGGATTACCGATTTGGGTATTGGAACAATTACAGCCAGATCAGTTCATCTTAGTTGAAGCACATCCTGATGAAATCATTTACAGAAGATTGAATGATGATACTCGTGAAAGAGACCTTCAAAAAGTCAAAGATATTGAATTACATCAACAAATGAACAGGGCTACTTCAATGGCTTATGCTACTTTAACTGGAGCTACTGTAAAAATCATTTCAAATCATGATAATCATTTAAATTCTTCAGTTAAAAAATTAGTGAATGTATTAAACTTATAGGGGTATAATCATGGCAGATCCAATGGGAATGGTTTATGGAGCATTGAATGCTATTTTTAATCCAATTTTGTCTATTGATCCGAATCCAACTAATCCGGCATTGACCGTATTAATCATTGCATTTATTGTTTCATTAATTACAACTATTGCAAATAAATATTTAGTTGACCAAGATGAAATGAATGAAATCCAAGAACGTAACAAGGCTTTCCAGAAAGAATTGCGTGATGCTCAAAAGAGAGGGGACGGTAAAAAGATTGCTGAACTTCAGGCAAGACAGACTGAAATGATGCAGGACCAAAGTAAAATGATGACCAATTCATTCAAACCTATGATCGTAACTTTTGTTCCGATTATTCTGATATTCTTTTGGATGAGGACATCTGTCATCAGTGGTTTGGTTGTTATATTACCTCCTTCCGTTTATTGGGTTACATTAACACCATTCTGGCATTTCATAGGTCATTTCTTATATGGTGGAAATGCAACTATCCCATATGGTATTGGATGGTTATTATGGTATATGATTTGTACCTTCGGTATGAGTCAGATACTAAGAAAATTCTTAGGATTTAAACAAGGGTTCTAAATCAACCCTTTTTCCATACATTTATTAATGATGAAAAAGATATATTATAGTATTCTATTTTGAATACGCTATTACACAATTATTTATTAAAAATTATTATAAAGGTGATTAAATGCCTGCAAATAGGTTTAGATCAAGATCATATAAAAGAGTTCACAAAAACACTCCCGGTGGGGACAATGTTTTAAGATATAAAAAGAAAAAACCATCTAAGCATGTTTGTGCTGAATGTGGTAAAGTATTACATGGAGTTCCTCGTGGACGTCCATACGAAATTGGAAAATTATCAAAAACAGCTAAAAGACCTAACCGTCCATACGGTGGTTACTTATGTTCAAGCTGTGCTCGTAAACATTTCAAAAACGAGGCTAGAAAATAATGATAATTACTATCGGCGGATTGGCTGGAACAGGAACAACAACCACTGCTGAGTTACTCTCAGAAAAGTTGGATATTCCTTATATTTCTGCAGGATTTGTCTTCAGAGAAATGGCTGCTGAAAGGGGTATGAGCGTTCTTGAATTTAGTGAATTTGCTGAAGGTAATGATGATATTGATAAAGAAATTGACAAAAGGCAAGCTCAAAAGGCTAGTGAAGCAGAAAACCTTATAGTTGAAGGTAGATTATCAGCATTCTTTGTTGATAATGCCGATTTAAGAGTATGGTTAGTAACTCCATTTGATGTTAGATCTAAACGGATAGCTGAAAGGGAAGACAAGACTGTGGAAGTGGCCAAAGAGGAAATCATTACTCGTGAAGAGAGTGAAGCCTTAAGATACATGGAAATCCATAACATTGACATTTCCAATATGGATATCTATGACATAATTATAAACACTGATACTTTCAATCCTGAAAACGTATCAGAAATCATTATTCAAACATTAAAGGTGATATAAATGGCATCAATCGAAGTAGGTAGAGTATGTGTAAAAATCGCTGGTAGAGAAGCTGGCGAAAAATGTGCAATCGTTGAAATTATCGATGAAAACTTTGTAGAAGTTGTTGGTGAAGCAGTTAAAAACAGAAGATGTAACATTGCTCACTTAGAACCAACCGAAGATTCCATCGACGTTTCCGGTGACATCGACTCTATTAAAGCAGCTTTAGCTGACTTATAAAATTCAATGAATAATTACTAATTATTCATAAACTTTTTTTATTTACTATTTTTTTAAAGGGTATTTTTCATGAAATTCAATATGGTTAGAAAATCTGAAAGCTTTACAAATCCCGAATTCGGATGCAAACCCGAAGAACGTGAAATGACTGATTATATCTCAAAAGGAGTAATTAATCTGGATAAGCCTTCAGGACCTACATCTCATGAAATAGACTCTTGGGTTAAACGTATTTTAAATCTGGAAAAATCAGGTCACGGTGGAACACTTGATCCAAAGGTAACCGGTATCCTGCCGGTGGGATTGAATGACGCTACCCGTGCAATTCAGTTACTGTTGACTGCTCCAAAGGAATATGTCTGTCTTTTGACATTCCACCAGGATGTGGATGAGGATAGAATCCGTGAAGTTTTTGCCGAATTTACAGGCAAGATTTTCCAATTGCCTCCTATTAAAAGTGCAGTAAAACGTGAACTGAGAACTCGTAACATCTACTATTCCACAATCTATGAAATAGAAGGTCGTGACGTATTATTCAGAATCGGTTGTGAGGCTGGAACTTATGTGAGAACCTACTGTCACAATATCGGTGAGGCATTAGGTGTAGGGGCACATATGGCAGAACTTAGAAGAACCCAGGTCGGTTCTTTTAATGAGAAAAATAATCTGGTTACATTGCAGGATGTGACTGATGCATATCACTTCTGGAAGGAAGACGGTGATGAATCATTCCTTAGAGATGCAATCATGCCAATGGAAAGGGCCGCCGATTACTTGCCTAAAATAATAGTTAAGGATTCTGCAGTGGATGCGGTTTGCCATGGAGCGGATCTTGCAAACGGTGGAATTGTTGAGTTGGCAGATAACATCCAGAAAAATGATATTGTGGCAATTGAGACCATGAAAGGTGAACTGGTTGGAGCTGGAAACTCATTGCTGACTTCAAATGAGATTCTGGAAGCTGACAGTGGATTTGCTGTCAATGTTAGTAAGGTATTCATGAAACCTGACACATATCCAAGGTTCTGGAAATAATTAATCTGTCCAGTTTTTGATTTTTTTTAAATTGCTTATTTTCATTATTTTTCTTTTAATTTTATTAATTATCATTTCTTCATAAATAATATTTTAATAATGAGACAGGCTAATCAATGAATTTCACGATTAAAAAGAGGATATATATAAAAAATAAATGAAGTGGGAAGCTAGAACGCTCCTCCACCTCCACCACCTGATCCTCCGCCAAGGCCACCGAAGCCTCCGGAGCTTGATGATGAGTTTACAGTACTTTGGCCGGACATAAATGCTGCATGCATCATGTAGTATCCTCCGTAGCTGTGGTATAGGAAGATGTCATCATCATAGTATCCTGTTGGAATCTCCTGCAGTTTCATGTTTTCATAAACCTTGTCTGCTACTCCAAGGGCCGCACCATAAATCAGGTACTTTCTCCAAACAACTATTGATTCTGGAGGGTGTTCGTTAATTAAACTGTTGTCTTTTAAAAACTTCTTGAAGTTTTTCCATTTGAGATATCTCACACGCCCTTCAGCTTTCCATTGTCCGAATTTGTCGTCGTCCAATCTTGTGAGTAAAATTGAAAATATTATCAGGAATACTCCTCCGGCAACAGTATAACCGCTGCTGTTGAGTTCACTCCACATTCCCAAAATTGCCATGATGACCCCTGCAGCCAGTCCTAAAATGCCTAAGGCTGAAATGATTGTGGTACCTGTGTCATTGAATTCCTCTTCAACCTTGCCTTTCACTTCGTTTGATACCTGATCCCTCCATGTATTGTACTGGTCCATGAACCATTTTGCATTGCTTTCATTGGATAATCTTGTATTCAGACTTGACATGTTCAGTGTGTCTCCATTGGCAAAGTTATGCAGTATGTCATAAACCTGCTTTTCGTTGGCTTTTAGCTCTGATGTATCTCCGCTGAATTTAAGGTACAAATCGTTTGTATCGGTATCAGGATTGGTTACGGTTTGGATGTTTAAAACTTTCTTGTCAATCAGATTCAAGATACATGCTTCAAACCCGTCCATGTTTGGTGTTCCAATTTCTCCCTGCGCATAAATTGCATTTACAACTTCCGGTGGATCGTCGGTCGGAAGTTCCCTTTCATATATTCCATCATAGTCGACTTTCGGTTCCCTTCCGTATTTGATGTAGGTAAATACAGCAACTAGAGGACTTAAAAGTGAAAGCAATCCCAAAACAACGTATGTTGTGTTCCAGAAATTACGTCCGTTGACACTGTCGTTGAGGTTTTTCATTATCATGTCCCGTCCGTTGTAGTCGACATGCTTTGCATATGTTGCATTGCCGAAATCATCCAGCGGCATAAGGACAAGAAGTTCATAAAAGTCACCTTTCGGAATGCTGTTACTTTCTGCAGTTATTGTATTTCCCTTCAAATCACTTGTTGCGTTGAATTCCTGTGGATTAAGGAAGTATTCGTTGCCGGTTTTACCGGGCAGTGTCACTGTAATGTATACTCCTCCAACTCCAACGTCCCACTCATCGCCCCAGAGTTTGTATTGGAGTCCTCCAACATCATTAAAAAGAGTAACGACATTTTTCATGTCATACTGGATATGGATTTTAACGTCACAGTCTTTGATTCCTTTTGTATGTGCTGCATCGGAGTATAAATAGATTTTCAGATGCTTGTATCCGTTGTCATCGCTTTCTTGAAGAACTGGATATGCTCCCTCGGCATAAACTTTGATGTTTTCAATGCTTTCTCCAGCCTTCAGTGGAATGTCACGATAAACTCCGTTAAATTGACCGTCAAAAGAGTAATCATACTCCTCTTCCACATGCAAAAGACCATTACTTTCAACTGTCAGATCAATCAATGCCTGATCTATAGTGTAACTTCTGTCGTCATCTGCGGATACTGCGCTTAGGGTTGAAAATAATAATAAAAAAAGTAGAATTATAATAAATGTGTTTTTAACATTCATATAATTCACCTACTCAAATTTCACTTCCGGCACGGCTGTTTCACTTGCAGGAGCTTCGAAATAGCTTTCTTCCTTAAATCTGAATAGTTTTGCCATGAGGCTGCTTGGGAATTGTTGGCAAGCGTTGTTGTATTTCAAGACAACATCATTGTAGAATTGTCTTGCATAGGCGATCTTGTCTTCAGTTTCGCTTAATTCAGTTTGCAATTGTTGGAAATTGCTGTTTGCTTTTAAGTCAGGGTAGTTTTCAGCAACGGCAAACAGTGTTTTCAATGCTCCGGTCAACTGATTGTCCGCAGCGCTTGTTTCCTCAATGCTTGTTGCGTTCATGACTCCAGTTCTTGCTTTTGTAACTTCTTCCAAAACACCTTTCTCATGGCCTGCATAACCTTTTACGGTTTCGACGAGATTAGGTATCAGATCGTTTCTTCTTTTAAGTTGGACGTCTATTTGTGCGTAGCTGTTTTTCACACGGTTTCTAAGTCCAACCAGGTTATTGTACATGTGCACAAATGTCACTATGACAAAAATAACCAGTATTATCATTATTATTGTAAATAGGATATCCATTATATCACCTAATTAATAATATAGTATTGTATAAAATAAAATTTGTTATTTTTTGATAAGTTTTAAATGGATTTAAATTAAACTATTAATAGTACGTTGAAATCGATTTTTTCTCTAATTATTTAATTAAGGTGAAGCGAACTTATTTCTCCTTTAGATTTCTGCGTATTTTTCAAATAAAAATTTTTTCAAATGGGATAATTTTTCTGAAAATCCCATGTTTAACCAAACCTTTATATAGGTTAACATGAATATATTATTATATCATATTATTCTAGACAATATGATGTGCAAGTATTGCTAACTATTTTAATGCCGAGATAGTCTAGCCTGGTAAGGCGCGAGACTGGAAATCTCGTGGGCGTTCAGCCCTCCTGGGTTCAAATCCCAGTCTCGGCGTTTATTAGTTTTTAACTATATTTTTTTGATATTTTAAAAATACTTGTTAAACTGATATTTATTGCACTCTTAGCCAGTAGGCTAAGTTTATAACTGTTGAAAAAACTGTGTTTTGAAATTCAAAACATTCGAATCTATATTTTACGTCTCGTAGGTTCGCTCTATAAATGGAGGTTATTTAATGGAAGACGAATTCAAACATTTAGTACGTATTTCAAGAAAGGACGTCAGTGGTAACAAAACCATTGAACAAGCTTTAACTGAAATCAAAGGTGTTGGAATCTCTTTATCTAAAACTATGTGTCGTGTTTTAGACTTAGATTTAGATGCTAAAATTGGATACATTGCTGACGAAGATGTTTTAAAAATTGAAGAAATTTTAGAAAATCCTCTCGACCACGGCATCCCAGCTTGGATGTTAAACAGAAGAGAAGATTATGTAACCGGTGAAAACATTCACTTGATTGAATCAGATCTTGACATGACTTTAAGAGATGATTTAAACAGAATGAAAAAGACCAGAAGTTACAAAGGTAGAAGACATGAAGTTGGTTTACCTGTTAGAGGTCAAAGAACCAAATCTACTTTCAGAAAAAGTTCTTCAGTTGGTGTAAAACGTTCAAGAGGATAGGCAAGAACTTTTTTTATAACTTAAATTATTGAAATTCAATTTTATAAGGAGATGTTTTAATGGGACAACCTAGAAAATCAAGGAAAAAGTATAATACACCACCACATCCTTGGAATGCGGAAAGAATTAAAAATGAAAATAAATTAATGACTAAATACGGTTTAAAAAACAAAAAAGAAATTTGGAAAGCTGATACTTTAGTCAGAAGATACAGTAGGGAAGCAAGATACTTACTTGGTTTCGATACTGATCAAATGAAAGAAGAAAAATTACAATTATTAGGACACTTAGCTAGAACCGGTGTTTTGCCTGAAGGTGCAGCTCTTGAAGATATCCTGGACTTAAACGTTGAAGATATCTTAAGAAGAAGATTACAAACTATCGTATACCAAAAAGGTTTAGCTCGTACTCCTAAAGAAGCAAGAATGTTTGTTGTACACGGCCACATCGCATTAAACGGTAAAAAAATCAATTCACCAAGTTATGTGGTATTAAACGGTCAAGAAGATGATATTGGATTCTATCGTTCTTCACCTGTAGCAAAACAGATTGAAGAGTACAACAATGCAAAGGATAATAAAGCTAATACAGAAGAATAAAAGGTGTAACTATGGCAAAAGATGAAAAATGGGGTATAGCTAATATTTACTCATCATTTAATAACACTATTATTACTGTAACAGATATTACTGGTGCTGAAACTATTTCACAATGGTCTGGTGGAAAAGTTGTACGTGCAGACAGACAACAAGCTTCACCATTCGCAGCAATGGCTGCAGCAACTAGAATAGCTGATGATGCTAAAGAAAAAGGATTTGTTGGATTACATATTAAAGTAAGAGCTCCTGGTGGAAATGGACCTAGAAGTCCGGGACCTGGTGCACAAGCAACTATTCGTGCTTTAGCAAGAGCTGGAATTAAAATAGGAAAAATCGAAGATATTACTCCTATTCCTCACGACGGTACTGGAAGACCTGGTGGTAAAAGAGGAAGAAGAGTTTAAGCGGAAGGGTTTAATATGGAGATAGAAGTTAGAAGTCAAAGCGATGATGAAATTGTTTTCATTGTTCGTGATGCAGAAGTGCCTTTTATTAATGCTATCAGAAGGACTGCAATGGTCAATGTTCCTAAAATAGCTATTGAAGATGTAAATATCATAAGAAATGATTCTGCAATGTTTAACGAGGTACTTGCTCATAGACTTGGTTTAACTCCTTTAGTTTCTGATTTGGATGCAATCGAAGGATTGTCTTTACCTGAAGATGACGATTGGGACATCTTTGAGAACGGAATCATGTTCTCCTTAAACGAAGTCGGACCTAAAGTTGTTTATTCTAAAGATTTAATATCTTCAGACTCAAAAATTAAACCAGTATACGACACTATTCCTTTAGTAAAACTAAAAGAAGGCGAAGAACTCAACATTGAAGCAGTAGCTAAAGTTGGTTACGGAAAAGAGCATGCTAAATGGATGCCAACAACTGTATGTGCATACAAACAGTATCCTGAAATCACTTTCAATGACGATATTGAAATCGATTACGACTGTGCACAGGCATGTCCAAGAGGCATTTTAAAATCAGACAGAAGATCCAAAAAGATTAAAATCGTGGAAGAACATGAAGGTAGTCCTTTATTAGGTGTTGAAAACTGTACCATGTGTAAAAGTTGTGTAAGGGCATCTGACAACGGATACATCAATGTGGGATTCCGTCCAAACGATTTCATATTCAGGATCGAAACTGACGGTGCAATGCCCCCTAAAGAAGTTTTATTAAAAGCATGTGACGTATTAGGTGAAAAAGCGGATAAGTTTATCAGATTTAGTGAAGAAGGAGGAAGTAAATAATGGTTAAGAAAGTAGTAAAAACAAATCCTAACCTTATTGAACTTATTAATAAACTTTATGAACAATCAAGAAGCGAAGATGCAGCTATTTGGAAAGATGTTGCACAAAGACTTGAAAGGTCTAATAGAAGAACCGCTGAAGTGAATCTGTCTGATATTTCAAGACATGCTGAAGCGGACGAAACAGTCTTAGTACCTGGTAAAGTTTTATCAAATGGTGATTTAGAAAACAAAGTAGATGTTGTAGCATTAAAATTCTCAGCTAAAGCACAGGAAAAAATCGAAGCTGCAGGCGGAGAATGCATCTCAATTGAAGAAATTATGGAAAGTAATCCTAAAGGATCAAACATCAGGATTATGGAATAGGGGATGTGTGTTATGATTATTATTGATGGTGAAAAATGCGTTTTAGGAAGATTAGCTAGTGTAACTAGTAAAAATCTCTTAGAAGGCGAAGAAGTAGTAGTTCTCAATGCTGAAAAAATCATGTTAACCGGTAACAAGGATTGGGCTTATGCTAAATACAAACAAAGAGTGGACAGAGCAAGTATCTCTAACCCTCGTGACTTAGGTCCTAAATATCCTAGAAGACCTGACGACATATTTAGAAGAACTGTAAGAGGAATGTTACCTTTCAAAAAATCCAAAGGTAAAACAGCATACAAAGGCTTAAAAGCTTTCGTTGGCGTACCTGCTGAATATGCTGATGCTGAATTCACTGCAGTTCCTGAAGCAGAATACAAGAATATTAAAAAAGGTATCGAATTAGGAGAAATCTCCAAACTTTTAGGAGCTACCTTTTAGATGAGTAAGGTGTTATTATGGTTAAAGTTATTCATACTAGTGGAAAACGTAAAACAGCTATCGCAAGAGGTACTGTTCGTGAAGGAACTGGTAAAGTCAGAATCAACAAAGTTCCTTTAGAACTTTATTCCCCTGAGCTTGCTAACTTAAAATTACAAGAACCATTAACCTTAGCTGGAGACTTAGCTAATGAAGTTGATATTAACATCAACGTTGTTGGTGGAGGAGTAATGGGTCAAGCTGAAGCTGCACGTATGGTAATTGCTAAAGGACTCGTACAATGGTCTCAAGATATGGATTTAAAAGACAAACTAATCCATTACGACAGAACCATGTTAGTAGGTGACCCAAGACGTTCAGAACCTAAGAAATACGGTGGTCCTGGAGCAAGAGCTCGTAAACAAAAAAGTTACAGATAAATTCTGTACCTTTAAATTTTATTTAAATTAAAAAGATGATATAAATGATTCCTATAAGATGCTTAAGTTGCGGAAAACCTGTATCAGCGTACTTTGATGAATACAACAAAAGAGTTGCAGCTGGTGAAAATTCTAAAGATGTTTTAGATGATTTAGGTTTAACAAGATACTGTTGTAGAAGAATGTTGATTTCCCACGTTGAAACCTGGGAATAGACTATTGTAGGGATATTTTAATACAAACTAATCTTGGTAAAATAAATGCCTAAAAATGGAAGTAATATTTATGGATGTTAATAAAAAATTAACAAGGTTTGAAAGAGCTAGACTTCTCGGAGCTAGAGCAATTCAAATATCCATGGGAGCAAAACCTTTGGTTGAAATTAAAGATTCCATCGATCCAATTGACATAGCTTACGAAGAACTCAAAGCTGGAGTTTTACCATTAGATGTTATTAGAGATGAATAGATTTTATCTATTCTCTTTAATTATTTAAAAAAAATAGTAAATACCAATATAAACCTGTAAAGAAACTTACTAATTTTTTCAAGATATGGGTTTGATTGGTAATAAATAGAATGACACTGAGGTGTTTTTTTGGATAGTATAATAGAAGACGTCCAAGTCAGAAAGATTTTGGACAGCAGAGGCAATCCTACCATAGAAGTAGATGTGATTACTTGGAATGGTTTTGGAAAGGCAGCTGCACCAAGTGGAGCAAGTACCGGATCAAGAGAAGTGGTATCATTTCCGGAAGGTGGAGTTGACGTTGTAGTAAGTGAAATGGAAGATCTGATTGCTTCCGAACTTATTGGAATGGACGCTTGTGATGTTGCTACAATTGATGAGGTATTGAAAGAAATTGACGGTACAGACAATTATGCCGCTATTGGAGGTAACACTACCGTTGCTATTTCAATGGCATGTGCCAAGGCTGCTGCATCATCCTACAATATGCCGTTATATCAGTATATTGGAGGTAATTTCGCTAATGAATTGCCATATCCTTTAGGCAATATGATGAATGGTGGTGCTCATGCAGGTGTAAATGCTCCAGATATTCAAGAATTTCTCGTTGTTCCGATCGGAGCCACCAATATGGTTGATGGAATTTTTGCAAATGCTTCTATTCACAAAAAATTGAAAGAGTTAATCCAGTCCAAGGACTCTTCCTTTACCGGAGGTAAGGGGGATGAAGGCGGATGGGTGCCTAACATTACCAACATCGATGCTTTGGAGATTCAAGCTCAGGCATGTGAAGAGGTCGGTGATGAGATAGGTATTGAAATCAGGCCTGCTTTGGATATGGCTGCATCCGAATTATGGGATGCCGATGAGCAGAAATATGTTTATGCTCAGGACAGTATCAAGAGGGATACTGGTGATCAAATCGATTTCGTTTCAGAAATCATTGATACTTATAATATGTTTTATGTAGAAGACCCATTTGATGAATCTGACTTTGAAGGATTCGCACAATTAACTTCCAAGGTTGGAGACAGATGTCTCATCTGTGGAGATGACTTGTTTGTAACCAACAAGGAACTTTTGGCTAAGGGAATTGAAATGAATGCCGCAAATGCAATCATTATCAAGCCGAACCAGATAGGTTCACTCACCGAGACCTATGCCACTGTAAAATTGGCTAAGGAAAACGGTATTGTTCCTGTCGTTTCCCATCGTTCAGGTGAAACCACCGACGATACAATTGCACATCTGGCAGTAGGTTTTTCATCTCCAATGATAAAGACCGGTGCCATAGGTGGGGAAAGGATAGCTAAACTGAATGAGTTAATTCGCATAGAAGAAAAACTTCCAAATTCAAAAATGGGCAAATTTTAAAATTAGGAGATAGTATTATGTCAAAAGTAATTCTTGATTACGATAAATGTGATGGTGCAGACTGTGCAGAATGTGCTGACGTTTGCCCAATGGAAGTATTAGTTCTTGAAGGAGATAAGATTACAATCAACAATCCTGAAGAATGTAGTTATTGTGAAGTATGTATGGACGTTTGTCCTAATGAATGTATTAAAATTGAAGATGACTTTTAAATTGTAGGTGAAAATATGGTAAATGAAGAACTTTTAATAGACTTAGATAATTATTTAGCAGCTGGTTTACACATTGGTACTCAACAAAAAACCAGTGACATGGAAAAATACATATTCAGAGTAAGATCTGACGGTTTATACGTATTAGATATTCAAAAAACTGATGAAAGAATCAGACAAATCGCAAAATTACTCGCAAAATACGACCCTGAAGACATTTTAGTAGTAGCTACCCGTCAATACGGTCAAGCTCCTGTTAAAAAATTCGGTGAATTAACCGGCGCTAAAACCATTCCTGGAAGATTCATCCCAGGTACATTAACAAACCCTAATTACGCTAAATTCATTGAACCAAAAATTATTGTAGTAACTGACCCAAGATCAGATTCACAAGCTATCTTAGAATCCAAACAAAATGGTATTCCAGTTATTGCATTATGTGATACTGAAAACTTACTCAGTTTTGTTGATATTGCTGTACCTGTAAACAACAAAGGTAGAAAAGCTATCGCTTTAGTTTACTGGTTACTTGCAAGACAAATCTTAAGAGAAAGAGGAGAAATCCCAGAAGACGGTGACCTCGATATTGATGCAACTGAATTCGAACTTAAATTTTAAGTGAGTTAAATGTTAAGACAACCTGCTGTTGCTGGAGCTTTCTATCCAGACAATCCTGAAAGATTGGCAAATCTTATTGAAAGTTGCTTTTTAGATGATGCCGGCGTTGGACACGTTCCAAAGCTTGAATCATTTGAAGGAAGCGATTATCCTATCAATATTATGGTTCCGCATGCAGGTTATCAATATTCCGGTCCAATAGCCTCTCATGGCTATTGCGAAATCGTTAAGAATGGTTTTCCTGAAGTTTTTATTATTATAAGTCCTAACCATACCGGATTCGGTAGTGAAATTTCAGTGTTCAACGAAGGGGAGTGGATCACTCCATTCGGAAACGTTGCTGTTGACGGGGAGTTTGCAGATGCCATCATTGAATCTTCAGACATTGCATCAGCAGATTTCTCAGCACACATTCGCGAACACAGCATTGAAGTTCAGCTGCCGTTCCTACAATATTTTTCAACTGATTTTAAAATTGTTCCGATTACAATGGGAACACAGAACTTTGTAACCTCAAATGATCTGTCCAATGCTATTCTTGAGGCGGCAGACAAATTGAACAAATCATATTGTGTTATTGCAAGTACTGATTTATCTCACTACAACAACCAGGAAAAGGCCAACAAGGTTGATGGCTTTGTTCTGGAGGATATAAGTGAAATGAACGAGTTCAAGCTTTTTGAAGAGGTTGTGCAGTACAATATCACAATGTGCGGTTACGCTCCGGTTATGACAGCAATTTCCGTTTCCAAAAGGACCAGTAAAAATACAAGTGAAATATTGGCCTATGGAACCAGCGGAGATGTCAGTGGGGATTTCACGTCAGTTGTTGGTTATGCTTCAGGTGTTTTTAAATAAGGTGAATTTATGATTGCTAAAGCCTCTGCTCCCGCAAAGACAATATTGTTTGGTGAACATTCCGTAGTATATGATGAACCTGCCATAGCAGGAGCAGTCAACAAAAGAGCTTACGTAACAGTTAAACCGTCTGAAAACGGTAGGACTATTTTCAGGGCTCCTGATATAGGTTTTGAAGCAGAACTGTTCACTGCAGAAAAGAAATATGTATTGCTTAAGGGAAAACCAGGAATTATCAGATATATTTTAGAGTCTCTTTATCGAGTTCACGACCATACTCCAATTGACATTACTTTAAATTCAAACGTGCCGATTGGTTCAGGTCTAGGATCATCAGCGGCAGTTACCGTAGCAACTCTTGCTGCATTATACCGTTATCATAATATTCGTTTCAACAAACAGTCCCTTGCTCATGATGCCCATATGGTCGAGCAGGCCGTTCAGGGAGTGGCAAGTCCTTTGGACACTCTGGTATCAACATATGGAGGACTTGTATATCTGTCAAGAAACAAGAACGTTGAGCACTTCAAGGTAAATTTCAATGTTCCTTTTGTTGTCGGATACACCACAAAGCATGGAAACACAGGAAAGATGGTTAAGGATGTAAGGGCGCTTAAGCTTAGAAATCCTAAGATTATCAATCCTGTCATAACATCAATGGGCAATTTAACCAATTATGCAAAACAGGCTATTTTGAAAAGGGATTTCAATAAAATCGGAGAACTGATGAATATAAATCACGGGTTTTTGGACGTATTGGGAGTCAATACCCTGGAACTGTCCCGTATGGTATATAATGCTAGGGAAGCAGGAGCTATCGGTGCAAAGACAACCGGTGCCGGTGGTGGTGGAAGTATTATCGCACTCTGTCCTGGAAAAGTGGATGAAGTTGCTGAAGCCATTGACAGGTTTGATAATGTTTTAAAAATCCGATTCACTCGAAAAGGAGTTTCTTCAAGGGTTTACAAGTGATTTAATGATTATTTTAAAAATTGGCGGAAGTATTCTAACCAATAAGGATTCCAAAACAAGTGAAGTTGACTCTTCAAGCCTTAAAAGAATCGCATCTGAAATAAAGGATTCAATGGACAACTCTCAAAAGCAGTTGATTATTGTCCACGGGGCAGGATCATTTGGTCATCCTCCGGCAAAAAAACACAGAATCGGTGAGGAATTTGACAGAAAACTGTATCCTCAAAAAAGACTGGGCTTTTGTGAAATACAAAATGAAGTGAAAAAATTAAACATGTTCGTCTGTGAGGCTTTCATTAATGAGGGACTTCCAGTTATTGCCCTTTCGGCATCTAGTTTTATAACCGCAACAGACAAAAGAATCACCAGCGGAAATTTGGATTTATTCAAAAACTATTTATCAAAAGGTTTCATACCTGTAATCTATGGTGATGTCGTATTGGATGATGATTTGGAATTCTGTGTAATTTCAGGCGATCAGCTAATTCAGTATTTGGCTAAAAACCTCAACCCTGACCGTGTGGTCATGGGAACTGATGTTGACGGGGTCTACAACAAAAACCCTAAAACACATGATGATGCAATATTCTTTGACAAGTTCACATCACTTGAGGATTTGGACACTCTTGAGGGAACCACTAATGTCGACGTGACAGGAGGAATGGTCGGAAAGATAAAAGAACTTTTAGATTTAGCAGATTTAGGAATTGAATCTAAAATAATAAATGCTGAAGTTGAAGGTAATATTTTCAAAGTACTAGAAGATAAGGAAGTTAAAGGAACAATAATTTCAAGGGGAAATTAACACATGATTTCAGATAGAAAATTAGAGCATTTATTAATTTGTGAAAATTATGATGTTGAGTTTAAGGACAAGACAACAGGATTTGAAGATATAGAACTTATCCACAATGTCCTGCCGGAAGTGGACAAGAATGAGATAGACTTGTCAACTGAGGCTTTCGGAAAAAAATTAGACTCACCTTTATTCATTACAGCTATTACAGGAGGACATCCTGCAGCTCATGAAGTCAACAGACAGTTGGCAATAGCAGCTGAAAATCACAGAATCGCTTTGGGTGTAGGTTCCCAACGTGCAGCATGTGAACATCCGGAACTTGCAGATACATATACTGTTGTACGTGAAAATGCACCTGATTGCTTACTTGTGGGTAATATTGGAGCACCACAATTGAATCTGGCTGAAAAAGCCATTGAAATTTTGGATGCCGACATATTGGCCATTCATCTCAATCCTCTTCAGGAATCAATTCAGCCTGAAGGTGACCTGGATGCCAGGGGATACACAGACTTGATAGCACAGATTACTGACAGCGTGGATATTCCTGTCCTTGCAAAGGAAACAGGTTGTGGAATCTCAGCCGAATCAGCAAAATCACTGGTTGATGCCGGCGTTGATTTCATTGACATAGAAGGTGCAGGAGGAACAAGCTGGGCGGCTGTTGAAACATATCGTGCTGAAGACAGGTATCTTGGTGAAATATTCTGGGATTGGGGAATTCCAACTGCAATCAGTACAGCTGAAGTTACCAATACCGTCAATGTTCCGGTCATATCCTCTGGAGGTATAAGAACAGGTCTTGAAGCTGCAAAGGCTATCGCACTTGGTGCAGATGCCGTAGGTATGGCATTGCCGTTTTTAAAAAATTCTGCTTCTCAGGAAGCTTTAAACACATTTATTAATAGATTTAATGACTCACTAAGACTTGCTATGTTTTTAGTTGGAGCAAATAACATTGAAGAATTGAAACACTCTAATTTGGTCATTCGCGGAAAAACAAGGGAATGGCTAAATGAGCGAGGTATAAACACAAAGGTATATTCAAGGAGATAAAACATGAGCGTTGAAGTAATCGCTATAGGGGGATATCAGGAAGTCGGGAAAAACATGACTGCTGTCCGCATAGGTGAAGATGTTGTTATTTTTGATATGGGAATTCACCTCGACAGGATCAGCATGCACGAGGACACTGATATCGACAGAATGCACAGTTTAGACTTAATTGAAAGAGGGGTCATTCCTGACGACACATTGATGAAGGATGTCGATGGAAAGGTAAAAGGAATTGTATTCTCTCACGGTCACCTTGACCACATCGGTGCTGTCGCTAAACTTGCACACAGGTATGACGCACCGTTAATAGGAACACCATATACTGCTGCTTTAATAGAAAAACAAATTAAAGGGGAACGTAAATTTAAGGTAACAAATCCAATCAAGGTCCTGAACCCTGGAAGCAAGGTAAAGCTATCAAATGACATAACATTGGAATTTGTACAGTCAACACACAGTATTCCACAGGCAGTATTTCCGGTATTGCATACTCCTGAAGGGGTCATAGTATATGCACTGGATTTCAAATTTGACAACCATCAAAAAGTGTCTCCGCCACCTGACTACAAAAGACTCAAGGAATTAGGAAGGAAAGGAGTACTTGCATTGATTGTGGAAACCACCAATGCCAAAAACTTTGCGGAAGTAAAAACCCATTCAGAAAGAATCGCAAAGAACATTCTCGAAGATGTGATGAGAGGGCCTCTTCATGAAAAGACAGGTATGATTGTTACAACATTTTCATCCCACGTTGAACGTGTTCAGGCAATCGCAGACATTGCCAAAAAAAGTCATAGGGAAATATTTTTCCTCGGTCGTTCAATGGAAAGGTTCTGTGGTATAGCACAGAAACTCGGTATATTGAAACTGCCTAAAAACGCCAGTATCTACGGTTCACCGAAGGCAGTCAACAAGGCTTTGATGAAAGCTGATGAAGACCGTGCAAATTACTTGCTTGTAACCACAGGTCACCAAGGGGAGCCGGACGCATTGCTTCCAAGAATTGCAAACGGTAGAACTCCATTCAACATCAAAAAAGGAGACAACGTTATTATATCAGCACCTATTATTCCAAACCCGACCAATGCTGCTAACAGGCACATTATGGAAAGGAGACTTAAATTGAATGGTGCAAGAATTTATCCTAATGCTCACGTTTCCGGACACGCAGGTAGGGAAGATCACAGGGAATTTTTAAGAATGCTAAAACCTCAACATATTATACCTGCACACGGAGACTTATCAATGCTTGCGGCTTATGCTGAGCTTGCCGAAGAGGAAGGATACAGAATCGGATACGATATTCATATATTGAGAAATGCTCAGGCACAAGTTTTTAAAAGTTAAGGAGGATTTTTATGAGTGATGTAAAAGAAGTAATTGGAAACTATTCAACTGATATTACAAAAACAATCGAAGAAGAACTGGCTACTATTACTCCAGACAATTTAAGTGAAGCATCTGTTTATCTTACCCGAGCTGGAGGTAAAATGTTAAGGCCTGCTTTAACATTAATCACTGCTGAAGCTGTCGGCGGAAAACGTGAAGCTGCTTTAAAGACTGGTGCCGCTATAGAATTGATCCATACATTTTCCTTAATACACGACGATATCATGGATCAGGATGACATGCGCAGAGGAATGCCGTCAGTCCATAAGGTCTGGGGTGATGATGTTGCTATTCTTGCAGGAGACACATTATTCTCCAAGGCATTTGAAATCATCATCGGTTCAGAGGACACCACTTCAGAACAGAACAACAAATCCCTTGCCACTGTGGCTGATGCATGTGTAAAAATCTGTGAAGGTCAAGCATTGGATATGGGCTTTGAAGAAAGATTTGATGTAACTGAAGATGAGTACATGGAAATGATTTTCAAAAAAACCGGAGCATTGATTGCTGCTGCAACAAAGGCAGGAGCTATCATGGGTGGTGCTTCAGATGAAATCATCGATTCAATGTATGAATATGGCCGTCTTATCGGACTTGCATTCCAGATTCAGGATGACTATCTTGACCTTGCAGCTGATGAGGAAACCCTTGGAAAACCAATCGGTTCAGACATCGGCAAAGGTAAGATGACAATCATTGCAATCAAAGGTTTGGCCAGTGATGATTCAGGCAGATTACTTGAAATCTTAAAAGCTGAAAATAATTCTCAAGATGAGATAGATGAAGCAATTGAAATTTTAACAAATTGTGGTGCTATTGAATATGCTCGCAATTTAGCACAAGAATCTGTTGTGAAAGCAAAAGAAGTACTTGAAATATTAGACGACTCTTCATCTAAACAGGTACTTGTTGACATAGCAGATTTTGTACTTGAGAGAAGTGCTTAAATTCTCTCGACTTTTTTTTCTTTTTTTGTGATTCCAGAATTTGTCCGGAATCACGTAAGGTATAAATACAGTTTTTTGTAGTCGAAATTTCCATATCAAAGTAACGGGTTTGTTTATTTTCTGAAGGTATATCTGGATGATTTAAAAATTGCAATATAGAAATTCCGGCATTCATGATAATGACAATCATTATCATTATTGATTATATTTGGAGTCCTATATATCTTTTTTCTTTCAAATGGGGACAATTTTTCACATTTAAAGCAATTTTACAAATTAAGAACAATTTTGCAATGTTGGAGCAATTTTTCAAAGTGACACAATACTTTTATTAACTATTTGCTCACATTTAATATCATGAAAGGAATATTGGGAGCTATCAGCGGAGATGTAATAGGTTCTGTATATGAAAATAGGCCAATCAAAACCAAGGAATTTGAATTGTTTTCACCTTATTCCATTTTTACAGATGACACTGTAATGACATTGGCCATTGCAGAATGGTTGTTGGAAGATAAAACATCAAAGGATGTCTTGATTAAAAACTTGAAATATTTCGGAAACCTATATCCTAATGCGGGTTATGGCGGAAGGTTCATTCACTGGTTAATGGAGGATTCACCTGAGCCTTATCAAAGCTGGGGAAACGGTTCTGCAATGAGGGTTTCACCATGCGCATGGGTTGCATGTTCACTTGAGGAGGCACAGCATCTTGCAAGACTCTCTGCCATCGTCACCCATGACCATCCTGAGGGCATCAAGGGGGCGCTTGCAACATGTGATGCGATATATCTTGCAAGGTCCGGTTATAGCAAAGATGAAATCAAAAGTCATGTCGAAAGCAATTACGGTTATGGTCTTTCGTTTTCACTTGATGAAATCAGACCTTACTATGATTTTGATGTGTCATGCCAGGGAAGTGTTCCTGAGTCAATAGTGTCTTTTTTAGAAGCCGACAGCTTTGAGGATACCATCAGAAATGCCATTTCACTTGGTGGTGATGCCGATACATTGGCTGCAATTGCGGGAAGCATTGCATCTGCATACTGGGAAATCCCTCAAAATATTGTGGATAATACAATTTGCAGATTGGATGATAATCTTCTAGATGTTTTAATGGATTTTGAAGAGAAATTCATATTGACAAACATTTAAGTACTTTGATTATATAAGTTTTAAATGGTTGTTAATATGAAAAATAAAATATTTTTTTGTTTTATTATTCTTTTAACATTGTTTTTGTCCGTTTCAGCAATTTCTGCAAGTGAAAATGTCACTTGTGAAAATCCGACTTTGGTGGATGAAACTCCACTATTGGAAAGTGAAATGGAAAGTGAAGATATCGGTGCTGATGGGAACAAATCAACAACAAATATCTCGGCTGAAGACAAGACATCCCATGTTGACTATACCGATAAGTTTACGGTAAAGCTGACATCTAACGGGACTCCTTTGGCCAACAAGAATATTATAATAACTTTAAATGGTGTTACATATAATAAAGCAACCAATTCAAACGGTGAAGCAACAATAAATTTCAAACTTGGTACTGGAATTTATTATGCTTATTATTCCTTTGCAGGGGATGAAAATTACACGGCCTCCAATGGAACATCAAAAATTACCGTAGATTCTGTTCTGGTAACCTCTTTAAATGTATATGATAAGGATATAACTTATCGTGAAGGTTTGAAATCGATGTTTCAACTGCAGCTTGTTGACATTCATGGAAAACCTGTTGCAAATCAGAATGTAATCATCAAAATCGGTAAGAAAACTTACACTGCCAAAACCAATTCAAAAGGTATTGCAACAGTATACTTGAAGCTCAAAAAGGGAACCTATACCATAACATATTCATTTGCAGGCAATTCCAATTATTTGGCTTCATCAAGTTCATATGATCTTAAAGTTAAGGCCAAACTTGCTGTCGGAAATGGATATTGGGTCAATAAGTGGGATATGAAGAAGGTCAAACTCAAGAAATTGTCCAAACTCGGAACAAAACACATATTCCTTTTGCACACTGTATTTGACAAATACGGTAAAAAGACCGTGGTTAAATGGATCAACAAGGCCCACAAGTATGGTATGAAGGTCCACATTTGGATTTCAGTGTTCTATAAGGGAAAATTCATTCCTGCCTGCAGCAAGAAAGGTGTGTATAACTATAAGCACATTAACAAGATTATCAAGCAGATAAAATACTATGCTTCAATTAAGCAGGTCGACGGGATCCATCTGGATTACTTGAGGTTTGCCGGAAATGCGCACAAGTACAAGAACGCTGCGGCTGCAGTAAATTACTTTGCAAAAAAGGCATGTGTTGAAGCTCGTAAGATAAATCCGGATATCATCATGTCTGCGGCAGTGATGCCCGAACTGAATGACATGAAGTATTATTACGGTCAGGATGTTCCTACATTGTCTAAATACCTAGATGTAATTGTCCCAATGATTTACAAGGGCAATTATCATGCATCTTCCAAGTGGATTAAAAAGACCACCAAGGCATTTATAAAAAAGAGTAAGGGATCATTAATATGGTCTGGTCTTCAGACATATAAGTCCGACTCAAACATTAAAAAGCTATCCTACAAATCTTTATTCAAGGATGCCAAATACGCCAAGGCAGGCGGAGCGAAAGGTGTAGTGTTATTTAGATGGGGATTAACCAAATATATAAATTTCAAGAAATTAAAAATTAATGTTTAATTTTTATTTCTCTTTTTTAATTTTTTCAGCTGATTTTTAAACCTATCATCATAGTTTTTGGCAATGTCCTCGTATTTGTTCCAGATGCCTATTGCCGTTTCAGGAATTACCTCACGTTTATCCTCACTGAATTTTGTATAGGTGTGCATCATTTCCTTTGAATCGGATATTATGAGTTTTACAAATGGAATGTCTGCTTTTTGAATGTTTATGTCATTTTCCTCAAACATTTTTATGATGTCGACTTCCTCATTGTTTATGTAGCATACCGGTGAGGCAAGTATGTTTACCATCAAATCTGTTCTGTTTTTCAACGCCTTTATGAGTGCGTCACCCTCACCTTCAAACAGGAATCCTATTCTCATGTTGATTGATTTTTTTGCCCTTTTGATGATTTCAATTTCCTGTGCGATAATCTTTTCAACACCATATATTCTCCAGATTGGTGCCTGGACCTGGCTCATACCGTTTTCATAAACGTATGTCAGTCTTGTTATGGTATCGTCAATTTCAGAATTTAAACGTTCCTTTTCACGTGTCAAAACCTCAACCGGGGACTTGACGTTGTAGGTCAGCGGCCTTCCGTCTTCAATTTCAAGGAATTGCTTTTCATTTAGTTTTTTAAGCACGTCATATATTTTGCTTCGTGGAATGCCTGAGTTCTGTGACACTTCATCTGCGGTTGCTGAGATTAATGAAGTTAGTGTCACATATGCCTGTGCCTCATACATTGTCATTCCTATTCCCTTTAGTGTAGCTATATTGTCATCCATGATAATCAGTTTATATTTGCTGATATATAATTATTACTTTTAACCCTTACAAAGTGACAAAATCTTTAAATACTCTTCAATGAAAACTATTATTAACAAATTAAATGAGGTAATTATTATGGCAGACGGATTAGATATGTTTTGTTATCAATGTTCACAAACCGCTAAAGGTACAGGATGTACTGTAAGTGGAGTTTGTGGTAAAAAACCAACAGTAGCAAGATTACAGGATAACTTAATCTTTACTATGAAAGGAATCAGTGCATACAATTATAATGCAAATGTTTTAGGAAAATACGACCCTGAAATCGATGCATTCTTGACCAAAGGTCTATACACCACCCTGACAAATGTCAACTTTGATGTAAATGATCTTGTGGCACTTGCTCTGGAAGCTGGTGAAAAAAGCGTAGCAGTAATGAGATTACTCAAAGATGCTCACATCGAAGCATACGGTGAACCAAGACCTGTTGAAGTAAAAGTCGGTGCACAGGAAGGACCAGCTATCATCGTAACAGGTCACGACCTTAAAGCATTGGAAGAACTCTTAAAACAGGTTGAAGGAACCGACATCAAAGTCTACACCCACTCAGAAATGTTACCTGCACACGGATACCCTGGACTCAACAAATACGAAAATCTTGCAGGACAATTAGGTGGAGCATGGCACGACCAAAGGACAGTCTTTAAAAAATACAATGCGGCAATCGTCGGAACCAGTAACTGTGTATTGCCAGCACTTGACGCATACAAAGAAAGAATGTTCACTATGGATGTAGCAAAACTTGAAGGAGTAAAAACCGTAGAAGACTATGACTTCTCAGAAGTAATTGAATGCGCAAAATCATTAGGCGGTCTTGAAGCAGAAGAACTGACCACAATCACTACCGGTTGGAGTGCAGGAGCTATTGTAGAACATGCTGATGCCATCAAAAAATTAGTCGAAGAAGGAAAAATCAGAAGATTCTTCGTAGTCGGAGGATGTGACAAAGCAGCTAAACACAATGACTACTACAGGGAATTCGTACAAAACCTCCCACAGGATACTGTAATATTGACATTAGCATGCGGTAAATATAAATTCAATGACCTCGACTTAGGTGACATCGAAGGAATCCCAAGACTTCTTGATGTAGGTCAATGTAACGATACAATCGTTGCGGTTGATGTGGCATTAGCATTATGTGACTTATTTGACATGGAATTAAACGAATTACCTTTAACTATCGTTCTTTCCTGGATGGAACAGAAAGCGGCAGCAGTTCTCTGGGCATTGTTGTACTTAGGAAAAACCGACATGTGGCTTGGACCTGTGCTTCCTGCATGGTGTAACGATGACATCATAAATGTTTTAGTCGAAAACTACAACTTGACTCCTACAACTGGAGACGCTATAGCTGACATTAAAACAATTATGGGAGAATAGATTATGAGCGGAGATATTAAAGCGAAAGCTTTAGATATCCAAACTTTAGTTGAATATCAGGATGATACTGTTGTAAGTCGTGAAGTAATCAAAAAGGAGCTTGGAACAGTAACATTCTTCGCATTTGATCAGGGTCAGGGACTCTCAGAACATTCCGCTCCCTTCGATGCGATGGTTCAAATAATTGATGGTGAAGCTGAAATTACAATTTCAGGTGTAAAAAACACTGTAAAGGCAGGTGAAATTATCATCATGCCGGCCAATGAACCTCATGCGCTTCAGGCGGTCAACAGTCCATACAAAATGATACTGACCATGATCAAGTCTGATTAAGATTATTGGGTGAATTTCACTCAATAATTTACTATTTTTTCCACCAGACCATGACCCAATCCGCCTTATCTTTAACGTTGTAAAGTTTTCCTGTTTTTGAATCCTTGGTAAGAATCCTTTCAAGGTAATCTTTCAATTTAATTTTTTCCTCATCTGAATATAGGTCAAGGCGGAACTTTCCGTTGTCCATTGCATCCTCTATGCTGTCATATTCACGGTAGTTGTTGAGGTCGAATCTCTCGACATTTGCATATATTCCTATATTGAAGAGTATATTGAAAAAGTAGTTGTAGTCGGGAAAATCCTCTGTTTTAATGCCAAGTTCCCTGTCAAAGTCCTTTTCTATTTTTTTGTTCTCTGGTCCGAATATGGTTATGAATACGTATTTGTTTGCAATTCTATTAAGCTCAGACAGGACATTTCCAATCGGCAGTATTCCATTGAGTGATCTTGAACAGACAACCACATCAACATCACCTATCTCATCGTAGCTAATTTCCTCAATTGGTTTTAGAATCGTTTCAATATTGTCGATATTATTGTCTGCAGCTCTTTTTTCTAAGTATTCAAGCATTTTAGGTGATGAATCAAGTCCAATTACCTTTTTTACTCTTTTGGCTATTGGTATGGTGACGCTACCTTCACCGCAGCCCACATCCAGTACAACATCATCCTCATCCAAAATCAACATGTCAAACAGTGCATCCTGATAGTCATCCTTACGGGTTCTTCTATAAAATCCCGGCGCTGCCTTATTCCAATCCTTATTCACTTTGCCTTCAAGCCTTTCGGCCCAAAAGCCTTCCCAGTCAACATCATTCGGGTTTTCAATTGTCTGTTTCATATTATCACCTAAACTCTTTTTTCATGCAGACCACAGTTTCATCGTCTCTAAACTGTCCGAATTTCTCTGTTCTAATGTAGTCCAGCTTTTCATATAATCTGATGGCGGGCAAATTGTTTTTTCCGGTCACGATATATGAATATTTGAATTTTTCGCCGATAACCTTTTTTTCTAACTCTCTGATAAGGTTATAGGCTATTCCTTTTTTCCTGTATTCCGGTTTTACATAAACCCTTTTGAATTCCACGCTACGCTCATCAAATCTTCTATAGCTTGCACATCCGACGGCATCGTTTGAATCAAGAATCAAAATTACCGTATGGGGTTTGTTGAACTCATTGTAGGCATCATATTTTCTAAGTTCATCTCCAATGCGCTCATAATAACCCTTGTCAAGCTCTTCAACAAGCCTGAGGAACCTTTCATCCTTTTCATCAGTTAGTAGTGTGTTCATATTACTGTTTTTCCGTACAGCACGTTTTTGTAGTCTTCGTAGTTTTCCTTTAAAAGCCTTGGAATCTCCAATTCGTATGGGCAGTTGTCCACACAGGCATAGCATTCAATGCAGTCCTCGGTTTTTTTCATAATCTGTTGGGTTTTCTCATCCAGATATGGCTCTGTTGGAAATCTTCTAATCCAGAGTGACATTCTTGCACACATGCTGATGTTTATGTCTTCCGGGCAAGGCATGCAGTATCCGCATCCACGGCAGAAGTCATCGCCAAGTTCACTTTTGTCCTTTTCAATAATGGCTTTTAAATCTCCGTCCAATTTTAAATCACCTGGATATGACATGAACTCTTCAAGCTCGCTCATGTGCTGGATTCCCCATATCGGCAACACATTATCAAACTGATTCATGAATGCATAGGCTGCCTTGGAGTTTTTAAGCAGTCCTCCTCCCATCGCTTTCATTGCAATAAATCCAACATCAAGGGATTTGCATTTTTCAACCAGTTTGAGTTCCTCTTCACCGCTCAGGTATGAGAACGGATATTGGAGTGTCTCATATAAACCGCTTTCAATCGCCTCGTGTGCAAAGGTGATTTTATGGGTGGTAATTCCTATATGCCTGATTAATCCTTCCTCTTTGGCTTCAGCCATTGCCTTGGCCAATTCATCACCCTCCTTTGGACAGAATGAAATGTTGTGATGCTGGTAAAGGTCAAGATAATCTGTTCTTAACTCTTTAAGTGCGGTTTCCAAATCATTCCAAAAGTCTTCAGGAGTTTCAGCCGCAGTTTTTGATGCCAGATAAATGTTTTCCCTCACGTCTTCAAATGCACGACCCAGTTTTTCCTCGCTGTCTGTGTAAAATCGTGCTGTGTCATAAAAATCAATTCCGGATTCATATGCCCTGTGCAATATTTCAATTGAATCTTCCATATTTCTTCTCTGGATTGGCAGAGCACCAAATCCGATTTTATTCACTTCAAGATTAGTTTTTCCAAGTCTCATTTTGACAGTCCCTATAATTCTTAATCTTTATATATATTTAACAAGATAAATAATATTGCTTATTTTTATAATGAATTTTTTAATTGTGATGATTGAATGAATGATTTAGAACAAATTATCTATAAACATGCTCTGCTCAATGCGGCTAAACATAAGGGATCTGCAAATCCCGGAGCCGTTATGGGTTCAATCATGTCAAATGAACCTGAACTCAGAAGCAAAGCCAAGGAAATAGGACCTATGTCCGGTAAGATTGTAGCTCAAGTCAATGCTTTAAGTCCTGAGGAACAGGCCAGTGAAATGGAAAAGCTAGGAATTGAAGTTCAACAAAAAAAGGCTAAGGTAAAGGAAACAGGTCTTCAGGAACTTCCTGGAACACATGAAAACATTGTATTGAGATTCGCTCCAAATCCAAGCGGACCGTTGCATATCGGACATTCCCGTGCCGCAGTGCCAAATGCGGAATACGTCAAAAGGCATGGCGGTAAGTTGATTTTAAGAATTGAAGATACTGACCCTAAAAGGGTATTTGAACCTGCCTACGAAATGATTCCGGAAGATCTGGAATGGCTGGGGGTAAAACCTGACGAAATTATTTACCAGTCAGACAGGTTTGAAATATATTATGATTATGCTCGCCAATTGATTGAAAAGGGTGCGGCTTACATGTGTACCTGTGACGGTGCGACATTCAAGGAACTTAAGGACAACTGCAAACCTTGTCCTTGCCGTGACAACAGTGTTGAGGAAAACCTTGCATTATGGGAAAAGTTCGACACCATGGAAGCTGGAGAAGCGGTTTTAAGAGTAAAAACCGACATCAATCACAAAAACCCTGCAATACGTGACTGGGTTGCAATGAGACTGGTTGATGAAACACATCCACGTCTGGGAAACAAATATAGAATCTATCCTATGATGAACTTCTCTGTTGCAGTCGATGACCATCTGATGGGAATGACTCATGTGCTCAGGGGAAAGGACCATCTTGCAAACTCCGAAAAGCAGAAATACCTTTATGACCATATGGGATGGAATCTTCCTGAATTCATCCACTACGGAAGACTTAAAATGGAAGATATCGCATTAAGTACCTCCAAGGCAAAAGAGGGTATTGAAAACGGAACATACTCTGGATGGGACGACCCTAGACTTGGAACATTAAGGGCAATTGCAAGAAGAGGAATCCAGGCCAAAACCATCTATGATTTAATCATCGAGATAGGTGTTAAGATGGCCGATTCCGCAATCAGCTGGAAAAAGATTTACGGTCAAAACCGTAATTTCCTCGAACCTATAGCAAACAGATACTTCTTCTGTGAAAACCCTAAGCTTATAACAGTCGAGGGTTACGCTGACGGTAAGGTTGATATTGAAAGGCCACTGCACGCAGACCATGAGGACAGGGGAAACCGTGTACTGCCGTTTGACGGTGAGGTCTATCTTGCCGAAAAGGACATCAATGACGGAATGTTCAGGCTTATGGATGCCGTCAATGTCGACATCAAAGGAGATGAGATAACATATCATTCCACTTCCTTTGAAGATGCAAGAGCGGTCAAGGCAAGAATCATCCAATGGGTGCCGGTTGAGGACAATGTCAATGTCAAGATCGTCATGGATGACGCTTCAGTTAAGACAGGTCTTGGAGAAGGTGCGCTCAAAGATCTTGAAGTCGGAGACATCGTTCAGTTCGAAAGGGTAGGATTTGCCCGTTTGGATGAAAAGACAGATGATGGGTTAATCTTCTACTATGCACACAAATAGGTGATAGGATGACAATGTTTACAAACGGTTATTCAACACTTATGATGCCTGAAGGCTTTGAGCCTGTTAACGTAAAAGAACAGTTCAATGAACTGCATCTGGTAAACACCAAAATACCGATGTCCATCAAATTCTCAACAGTTCCTACACCTGTGGGAATTGTTGACCTCATTGAGGGTTTAGAAGAGAACATAAAAAATAATGATAACCTCAATTTGATCTTTTCAGATTTTGTTCCTGTGGATGATGACATCTACTATTTGATTGAATCATCTTCCTCAAACGGTGAAAATGAGGTTAAACGTTATGAATTCTATCGTGAAAAGGATAACAATCTCTATATTTTTGAATTCGTATTTCCTTATGCGGATAGGGAACTGGATAATTTTTATTTAAACATCATCCGCTCTTTAAAAATCAGTGTACCGAAATATATTGTTGAAAATGGTGAATATAGGTTGAATAGTGAATGAAAAGATATTTAATATATCTTTTTCACATCACTTGCTTTAATTTTAATGTTTTTACCCCTATACCTTACAGCGATATCATCACCTCTAATTGCATATACTTGGCTTGAATAGGTTTCTCCATCGTGGGTATAGATGATTTCGTCTCCTTTTTTAAGAACAACTTCATTGTTGTTGAGATTAATTTTGATATTGGCTCTTGAAGGTTTTTCTTTGATTTCACCAACGTTAGGTTTTTCAACTTCTGGAGCGACTTTTGCCTGTCTGAATACGCGTCTGGTGTTTTCCTGCCTTAGTTTTTGGTTATGATAATCTTCATAGGAACCGTCATCAATGTCAATGTGGGTTTCGTTTATAATCGGTTCATATTCATCGTATTCGTTGACATTCCTGATGAATTCGTCCTGGACATTGTCTGCAGGAGGCACCTCTTCTGAAATGAATTTTTCTTTTACATCCTGGAATATTTTGGATTCTTTAATCTTGTTTTTAACTTTATCAAGGTCTTTTCTGTAATCCAAATCCATTGTGTCTTCTTCTTTATCGTTGTTGAATAGGTCAGCATCATCAATTGAAGCACCCATTTTGTAATCCTTGTTTTCACCTACTTTGCTTGGTGTTTTAAGGGCAGGTTCAGATATTTCTTCTGTTTTTTCCTGGCTTAATAGGGTGTCTGTGATATTTGATTCTTCTGAAATGCTTTCAACTTTTTCTTCTTCGCTTTCTTTGGAAGCGCTGCTGATAGCTTCATCAATATCTTTTTGTGAAGCGACTGAATCGGTTTCACTTTTAGGGGATTCCTCTTCTGATTTGATTACATCACTAATCTTTTCTTCACTGTCTTCTGCTATGACCTCTTCGATTAATGGTTCTGGAGTTTTATTTTTGATGCTTTCCTTGAGTTCATTCAATTCTTCATCGTCTTCAGGTTTGCTGATTTTTTGAGATTCTTTTTCCCTTTCACTATCTTTTCTTTTTGATTCTTTGATTAGTTCATCAATGGTAAATAAATCTTTTAATTCACTTGTATCTTTGTTATTTTGGCTCATAATATTCATCTGGCTTTGTTTAATTGGTTCTTGAAACTTTTTAACATTATTTTCATAATTAATAAGTACTTGATTTTGAGATTGGTATTCGTAATTTTTTGAGTTGTTGTCTTCAACTTCCGGAGAGATATAATCGTCATTACGGGTATCTGATCCGAGATGTTTTCTAAATAGGTTGTTGCTTGATTCCTGTTTTGGAACATTTGGGGATAAACTACGTGGGGTGTTTGTTGAAGATTGGTTTTCACTTCGAGTGGTAATAAGGTCTTTTCCCTTATTCAATGCCTCATTAATTCCTTCAGTACTTGGAAGTATTGATCCTTCTTCTGATTCTAGTTCTTTTCCTCTATAGTGTAGTTTAACGCCTATTATAGCTATTGCACCAATTATTACAATAGTTATCCAAATTAAAATTGTTACAAAATTCATATTTCCCAACCCTTATTTAGTATAATATTATTTATGGAATATTCATTAATTTAAATATTTTCATGAAGATTGAATTTTTGATTTATGCTCTGTTTTTTTAAAAAATTGTTTTGAAAATGCTTCAATCATTCATATTAAAGTGTTGGTTGATTTTTTACATCAGTTTTTAAATTTGATTGATGTTAAATTTTTAGATTTTTGGGGTTTTTTGTCCAATCATTCATTTTATATATTTCAAAAATCTAATATAAATTAGATTAATATTTATGAGGATTAATCATGGCTGTAAAAATTAATGAGAATTATCTGAAATTAAAAAGCAGTTACCTTTTTGTTGAGGTGGCTAGAAGAGAACAAGAATTCGTAAAAAATAATCCTGATGCTAATATAATTAAAATGGGTATTGGAGACGTTACCAAACCGTTAGTCCCTGCAGTAATTGAAGCTTTTAGAAATGCCGTTGATGAAATGGCTGATGGCGAAACATTCATGGGATATGGCCCTGAACAAGGTTACGGATTTTTGGCTGAAGCTATTATCAAAAACGATTACAACAAGTATGGAATTGACCTGGACACCTCTGAAGTTTTCATAAGCGACGGTGCAAAATGTGACACAGGTAACATCCAGGAAATTTTCGGAATAGACAACAAGATTGCAGTAACTGATCCTGTATACACAGTATATGTTGATACCAATGTAATGGCGGGCAGAACCGGCGAGATGGGTGATGACGGAATGTATGAAGGTTTAACCTACCTCAAATGCAATGCTGAAAACGGATTCATTCCTGAATTGCCTGACGAACCTGTGGACATAATCTACCTGTGTTATCCTAACAACCCTACAGGTACAACATTAACCAAAGATCAATTGAAAGTATTTGTTGATTATGCAAAAGAAAACAAGGCAATAATCTTGTTTGATGCTGCTTACGAAGTATTCATAAATGAGGAAAACGTACCTCACAGTATCTATGAAATTGAAGGTGCAAAAGAAGTTGCTATTGAATTCAAGAGTTTCTCAAAAACCGCAGGATTTACCGGAACCCGTTGCGCATACACAGTTGTTCCTAAAGAACTGATGGGATATGACAGTGAAGGCAATGAAGTGGAAATCAACCCATTGTGGAACAGAAGACAAACCACAAAGTTCAATGGTGCATCCTATCCTGTTCAAAGGGCTGCTGAAGCTACCTACTCTCCTGAAGGTCAAAAGCAAATCAGGGAAGTTGTTGACTATTACATGGAAAACGCCAAAATCATCCGTGAAAGCTTAACCGACCTCGGTCTTGAGGTATATGGTGGTGTAAGTTCCCCGTACATTTGGGTTAAAACTCCAAACGATATGGATTCCTGGGACTTCTTCGATATCTTATTGAATGAAGCAAACGTTGTCGGTACTCCAGGTTCAGGATTCGGTCCTAGCGGTGAAGGTTACTTAAGACTCACTGCATTCAATACTCTGGAAAATACCAAAGAGGCAATGGATAGAATTTCAAAATTAGAATTTTAGGTGTTATAATTGAAAACAATAGAGAAGCCAATAACTATTGAACCAGAAGATACATTTAAAGTAGTTTTATCAAAATATGGTGCTTTAGCTTTAGATAAACAAGAAAATTTATCCGAAATGATAGGTGAAACTGTTGGGGATTTGGATATTGAAAAAGGTGAAATCACCTTTGGAGATATCACTTTTCCTGTACAGATTTTAGGTTTTTTCATGGAAGATTCCAACCAATGGTCATGGGCATGGGATAATGAGGACATATTTGGAAAGGACTTGATAACCTCCGCATGTCAGCTAAAGGAAATCGGTGAAGAATTCGACATATCTGAATTTAAAACACCTCTGCTCAATGCAATCTATGACGACTGTCATGCTCTTGCAATGACTGCAGTTGGTATTTTGAATATGGATGCATATTATGCGGTTTCCGAAGAAGGTTTGGAAATTTTCGTGTTGATTAAATCCGATTCAATCAAAGAGAACAACTCCGTCATAAAATTTAGAAATACATTTTATACATTCCAGAAGAATTTCAGCATTTATCCAAGAATTGCATTTGAAGCCTACACCAAACTTAAAGGTTACGGTTACAAACCTCATGATGAGTTTGCCCTTGCAAAGATTGGTGAGGCACGTGTGATGGCCGGATTTACCGAAAGGGGAAATGTCACACGTATATTGATGTTCGGTGAAGATGAAGAGTGATAATATGGATTCTGATTTGGTCGAAGAAATCGAGTATATGATTGATTTGCTTTCCAAATCAGGTTTTTTCGATGTTGAGGAAATTGTGGAAATATTGGAGGATCAGTTTATCGAAGAGGAAATTGATTTTTCCAAATTCAATATTCCCTTGGCAGATTCATCCAATGATAACTTTTCCAAATTGGACAATGCATTTAAAAAACTTTCCTCAGAAGGTATCGTTTCCATCCACAATTGCGGCTATGATATCTCGGAAGGCGTGACCGATGCATTTGAATTGCGCGTTCATCTCCTGAACAATAAGTTCGACCCCAAGGGCTTTTGTTTTTATACCTTTGAGGATGTCGAGGATTCAATTTTCGACGAAAACCTGAAGATAACCTTTGGGGACTTTGAAAATGATGAGGGTGATGCATTGGAAATCGGTAAAATCGTTTCCAGATGTCTGAAGGATGAGAACTTTAATGTTGTCTGGGACGAGACAGTTAACAATCAAATTGAAATCAATCCCTTTAAATGGGATAAATCATACGATGATGAAAAAGAATATGAAATTGAAGGAGCATATGATGCTTTTGTAGCTAGTCAGGTGTCAGAATGAATATACGATCTTTAAAATTAATTCGTGATGTTTTAATCAATTCAGGTAAATGGACTGCCATAGAAATAGCTCATGATTCTATTTATATTGAATTTAAGGATGTTGAGATTGGAAACCCCAAATCAAATGAGGACATGTCACTGACAGTTCGTTTCGCTGAGGATTCCTTCTTTACTGTATTTTACAATAACATTTGGGATATTGAATTTTTGTCCAAATATAATTTTAAAAATCAGCTGCTTAGTGAGGATGTTTATTTTAAGGTTGAGGAAATCAGATTCATTGATTTTGAATATTTAAATACTTTTTTCCATGATTACAAAAGTGAAAAAACCGTTTCAAGCGTTGAAGATTTCAGTATTCACAATATTCGCAATGACTTTTTCATGATGGTTAAAACAAAAGAGCTTGCGTTTGTGGTGGGCGGAAATCGTATGGATTTCTTCACTCCTTTTGAAAGGCTCGATGATGCTTCATTAAGGGAACTTTCCAATGATTGGATGCTTTACTTTTTAAATTATCACTTGAAAAGAAATCTCATTAAGGACCCTATGTGCGAAAATCATCCGCTGATGTATACTAAAAAATAATTTAATCTACATTTATTGATATCTATTAAAAATATCGATTTAATAGATATTTCATTTAACTTTTTCTAATTAACTATTGGGATTGTCAGCTGTTTTTTTAATTTAATGCATGTCTGATAATTTTGCATATATTTCATTTTAGGTATTATACATTTTTTAGTATTATATAATTATCCAAAAGTTTTTTAAACATTTAATTATATAATATAACTGTTTGAAAATTTTACAAAATTTTCGATTATTGATATTTAAAGGAGTTATAAGATGACTTGTAGTATTTTAGTTGGAGGAGCATGGGGAGATGAAGGTAAAGGAAAATGTATCACTTACCTATGTGACAATGACAAACCGGACATTATTGCCCGTGCAGGTGTTGGACCGAATGCAGGACACTCTGTTGAGTTCAATGGGGAAAAGTACGGTTTAAGATTAACCCCATCAGGTTTTGTACATACCGGCGCTAAGCTCATGATCGGTGCAGGAGTGCTAGTAAATCCGGATGTATTATTTAATGAATTTGAAAAATTAAAGAAATATAACATTAAAGAAAGGATGTCTGTAGACCCTAGGTGTGCCATAATCTCACAGGATCACATGAACAGGGATAAGGCTTCAGAACATTTGGCCAAAAAGATAGGAAGTACCGGTTCAGGATGTGGACCAGCAAACTCTGACCGTGTATTGAGAACCATTGACCTTGCTAAGGATATTCCGGAACTTGAGGAATATATCACTGATGTATCCCTTGCATGTAATGAAGCGATTGATAACGGTGAAGAGGTATTTATTGAAGGATCACAAGGTTTTGCCCTTTCACTTTACTATGGAACATATCCGTTCGTTACAAGCAAAGACACCACAGCATCAACTTTTGCAGCGGATGTGGGTGTAGGACCAACTAAAGTAGATGAAGTCATCAATGTATTTAAATCTTATATTTCTCGTGTTGGAGAAGGACCTTTCCCAACCGAAATGAGTCAAGAGGAAGCTGAAAGCAAAGGCCTTGAGGAATACGGTGTCGTTACCGGAAGACGTAGAAGAATAGGCTACTTTGATATGGAACTTGCAAAGGAATCATGTAGAATCAACGGTGCAACCCAGATTGCATTGACATGTGTTGACAGACTGTTCGACTGTGCACGTGTACAGGATTACAGTGAGTTGTCTGCTGAAACCAAGGCTTTCATTGAAGATATACAAACAGAAACTGGAGTGCCAGTTACCATCATCTCAACAGGTCCTGATTTAAAGGACACTATTGACTTAAGAAAAGAATTATTATAGTTTCAAATTGTAAGCTCATTTCATTTATGAGCTTTATTTTTCTTATTTTTCTAGAAACAGTTTTTATCATTATTTATTTTAAAATTTAATGGTAATGGATGTTAATTTCATAATTTAAAATGCAAGTAGGTACTTGCATGCGAAAAACTTTATATGTGTCTAGTTTAATATATTTACTTGTACTTTGAAAGATGTGGATGTCTTTCAGGGAATAAATTTTTAAATCTTCATACGATACCCTTTTATTAATTCGGGGAGTTTGAAACTCCCTATTTTCACACCATTTTTTTAAATAATTATTTTTAAAAGTTATTTTTATATATTATGACTGTAAGTGAGTGTTTACACTCGATAACCTTTATATATCATGTAATTTATAGATTAATTTGTACTTTGAGAGTATTTATCTCTTTAAGTATGTATTATGCAAGTATAATATTTTTTTAAATTTCCATTTGAAAACACACGAGGGAGTTTTTTAACTCCCTTTTTTTTTAAATAGTGAGTGCTTGCTTTCGATAAGGTTTATATAGTCTTTGTTTCATATATTGTATTGTACTTTGAGAGATTTGATATCTTTTAAAGTGGTAAATTATTTTCTTAATATTTCTCCCTTTTTGAAAAAATGTTCGGGAGTTGTCTTAACTCCCCCTACTTTTCAGTATTTCTCTTTATGAGTATTTTTTTAATATAATAAATATGATTGAATTCTTGCTTTCGATTAGCTTTATATGGTGTTTGTTTCATATATTGTATTGTACTTTGTTTAGATTTAGATGTCTTGCAGGGTATTATGAATTATTATTTATCATAAATATGCAAGAATACAACTTCTGTAAAGTAGTGGATGAATTGCAAATTGGGTATTCTATTATTTTTTTAACTTTAAATAGTTATTTTTTTATAATAATCAGGCTCTTTCAAAAACTTGTGTGATTTTTTTCTTTTTCATTTTTTATGTTCCAATGATTTAGTTTTAGCATGAATCTTGTTAAAAGTCCTTGTTCTATT
>NZ_CADAJR010000010.1 GCF_902788255.1 uncultured Methanobrevibacter sp. | reverse complement strand
TTTTTTAAATTTCATCATCAAACTATTTAAAAAAGTATAGGTAGGTTTTAGAGTCTTATCTTTCTTGTATAATTTGTTGTATTCAGCTAAGGTTAGATTGTAAACTTTCCTGACACAACCGAAATTCTTATGAAACTCTTCAATCTGTTCCAGTGTAGGTTTAATTCTAACCTTAATGCCTATAATCCTCTCAACCATTAAAAATCAACCATATATTATTTTTTTTGAATTAAATTTAATCATGATTCTTTAATCTCAAACATACACAAATTAAAGACTCACTAATATTAAATTAACAACATCCTACATATATAAAGAAACAGTAAGAGAGCAAATGATAATCAAAAAAAATTCCATATAAAAAAAATAATTATAATAAGGAAAACAATCCCAAAAAAGTTTATACTGAATATTAATACACATCAGTTATTATAAAATAAGCTTCTTTTAAAAAAAATAAGTATTTAAATTAGATAGTTAACAAAAGTACATCCAATTTGCGAGTCATTCTCGACTTATAGAATTCGAGGTATTCTCGCATTTTTAAGATAAAATGCAATTAAACTTTTACTTAGTTTAATCGATGAAAAATCCATTATACCCTTTTGAATGCAAGCACTTACTTACATATTTAAAATAATGTAATTAAAATTTCACTTAGCATTATTTAAGAATTGAACAGTATATAAATATTTTCGAAAGTAAGTGCTTACTTGCATAATTTAAACTTCGATAAGACATTATAATGTGATTTTCAAATCAAAAAAAGACAAACAGTGCCCTATGATACAAAAGCAGTGATTTAATCATTTTGAATGATACAAAAATATATACTCTCTAGACTATTGAGATAATTATTTTTCATTTAGACAAATTTAATATATAGTTATGACCAATTTTATAATATAACATTAAGCAAAAGGTATAGGACAAAATATCATGTCAAGTATGAGTAGTGTCGCAGGGTTATCAAAATACATTAAAACCCTACCAAAAACTAAATTTTCCATTCTAGGAATATTAGTTATAAGTTTTCTAATCGGAAGTGTTTTTTATCTAATTGATTTGACTCCAAATCAGAATCCACTATTGGATTTCATTTACGGAGGATTGTTCGGACTGATGGTGCTGGGAGTGTCATCAATCATGAGCGGAGCATTGAACCAGCAGGTGATCAAATCGCTTCATGGTATAAACTTAAAAATAAAACATTCAATGTTTCTATCAGGACTTTCCATGTTCATCCTGGGAGGATTTATCATTTTGGGATGCATAATATCAAGAATACTCAATATTGACATTTTCATTGAATCCGCACTCTTCGGTTGTGTAATAATCTATGGATTCAATACCCTTGTTTTCTGGGCAACATCAAAGGTGAGGTTTACAGTAGCTGCCATTACAGGATTCATCCAGCCTATCCTCATCCTGACAATGTATGTCCTGATTTCATTCCTGTTTATTGATACAAGTTTTATAGGTCCTATACTCATACAGGTAATATTGAAGGCATTCATTGCTTCAATAATCTTTGTTTTGGCAATCTATGCATTCATTACAGTAATCGCCTCCCCATTCAAGAAGAATTTGGGAATTGGTGTTCTGGATTTGCTAAGCCTATTCATCGCACATATGAATGAGGGATCCAATTCACTTGAGGGCCTCTTTGAAAACATGAGCGAGGCAATCGATACAATCGTCACATTTGTCAGCTTCAAAACAGAAAACGGTATAAAGGCACTTTTCATATCCCCATCCGTCCACCCGGGACCTTTAGGTGATTTGGGAGGTTCAAACATGCCAACAATCCTTGCAAACAGGTTCGACCATTTTACCATGGTGGCACATGGTCCATCAACACATGACTTCAATCCGATTGCAGTTTCTGAAATAGACAAGGTTGAGGAATCAGTGAAAAGAGGATTGAACAAAGTGAAATATTCCCAAAATGCGAGCAGATTCATAAGATACGTCAGCGAAAAGGCAAATATCGGAGTGCAGTTCTTCAATGAGGGTATGGTAATACTTTCCACATTTGCTCCCGAAGCGGTTGACGATATAGAATTCGGAGTGGGCCTTACAATGATGGCACAAAGCAGAAGCCACTGTAAAGTTAAAGACTCCATCATTGTGGATTGTCACAACTCATTTACCGCTGAAAGCGGGGAGGTTCTTCCGGGAAATCCTGAAGTTTTCCAATTGATAGACGTTATTGACAAAATAGATCCAAATCAGGAAAAATTCGATATAAAAGTAGGATGCTTTGAAAACAACATGGATGACCTTGACAAGAATGAAGGAATCGGAGAAAGCGGAATTAAGACAATGATTGTTGAGGTTGCAGGCCAGAGAACAGCTTATGTTCTGTTTGACTCCAACAATATGGAAATCGGATTCAGGCAGGAGATAATCGATGCTGTCAGTGATATGGACATCGATGAAATCGAAGTCATGACAACCGATACCCATACAGTCAACACCCTCTCAAGGGGATACAATCCGATAGGCATTGCAAAAAGAGCCGAAATTATTGAATATGTAAAAATCAGTATAAAAGAAGCTATTGAAGATTTGGAAAAAGTAGAAGTTGGAACTGGAACCGAAAAAATAACAAATCTTAATACATTCGGACCTAAAAATTCAACAGAGTTGATTTCAACAATAAGTTCAGTAGTGGCCGTCAGTAAGATTATAGCTCCAGTTTTACTCATCACAGCATTATTAATTGTTTTAATATGGATTTTCTTTGGGGGATTATAAGTACATTACAAATAATGTGTATGAAATAACCCAGGTAAAGAAGAATGGTGAAATTCCATCCCAAAGCCATTGGCTGAATCCGGAGATTTCATCTCCAGCAATTTTTTGAGAAAATTGACCGACAAAATATAATATTATTACAGCAACAAAGAATGCAAATACATCATTTTTAAATCCGAACCAGCCTGCAGTCAGACCTGCGGAAAGTAACGCTGCAATAAGACCTGCGACTATGTGAATACTAGTAACTTTTACAGTAGCGTCCATTTATATCCTCCATTAAATTAAATATATTAATATAATTTTAGTGATTATAATATATTAAAGTATTGTTTAAATTAAAGGTGTTTTATAATGAAATCAATGTCCAATGTTGATATTTTCACAATAAGTAATGAATTGAATAACCTGTTAAGTGGTGCCAGAGTAGATAAATCATTCCAGCCAACCAAGGATATCGTAGTCATGAGATTTCACGTTCCTGGAACCGGAAGAGTGGATTTGGTCATGCAATGTGGCTCAAGAATACATACAAGCCAATATCCGCTTGAAAATCCTACCACACCACCAAGATTTCCTATGCTTTTGAGAAAAAAAATCAAGGGCGCCCATGTCGAAAGCATCAAGCAGCACAATTTTGACCGTGTAGTTGAAATAAGGGTGAAAAAGGACAAGTACTACACAATCATTGTGGAACTCTTCGACAAGGGAAACATCATCCTTCTTGATGACGAGGACAATATCATTCTCCCACTTAAAAGAAAACATTGGAGCACCAGGGACATCAGCTCAAAACAGCAATACGTCTTTCCGGAAGAACGTGGAATTAACCCTATAAGCACCACAGAGGACGAATTCAAAAGCATATTTGATGATGAGGAAAGTGATGCGGTAAGGACCCTTGCAAGAAACGGCCTTGGAAGCCTGTACGCTGAAGAGATCATCAAAAGGGCAAATGACATAACTGAAATTGATAAAAACACCCCAAACAACGAATTAACAGACAATCAACTGGAAGGACTATACCAGGGATTCAAGAATCTCTTTGACAGCCTCAACGATGAAAACATCAAGCCACAGATTGTCAAAAGCGATTCAAAAGAGGATGTTGTTGCACTGGATCTGGTTAATTACGATGACTTTGAAAAGACATACTTCGACTCATTCAATGAGGCATGCGATGAGTTCTACTCCAAAAAGGTAAATGTTGACATAGTAAGTGTCAAGGAATCAGCATGGAACAAGAAAGTAAACAAGTTCGAAAAAAGGTTACGTTTACAACAAGAGACACTCAATAATTTTCATAAAACAATCGAAGACAGTCAACATAAAGGAGAGGTTATCTATTCTAATTACCCTGCCATCGAAAACATAGTTAATGTTGTCAACCAAGCAAGGAGTAAGGACTACTCTTTCAAGGATATTGGCAAAACTTTGAAAAACGCCAAAAAGGAAGGCATGGCAGAAGCCCAGATTTATGAGTCAATCGATAAGCTCGGAGTATTGACCCTGAGAATAGACGATACCAGTTTAACCATTGACCCAAAACTTACCATACCTGAAAATGCTGAAAATTATTATGAAAAGGCTAAAAAGGCAAAAAGAAAAACAAAAGGTGCTGAAATAGCTATTGAAAATACCAAAAAACAGCTTGAAGACATCAAGGCCAAAAAGGACATAGCGATGGAAAACATTGCGGTTCCAAAAAAGAGGGTGAAAAAGAATCTCAAGTGGTATGAAAAATTGAGATGGTTCATAAGTTCCGATAACCACTTGGTCATCGGAGGACGTGACGCCAACAGCAATGAGAGCGTTGTCAAAAAATATCTGGACCCAAATGACATTTACCTTCATGCGGATATACATGGTGCATCATCAACTGCCATAAAATTAAATGGAGATAAAGTAAATGATAATCTCCTTAAAGAATCCGGGGAGTTTGCCGCATCATTTTCATCTGCTTGGTCACTTGGTTACACATCTCAAGACGTATTTTGGGTTCACCCGGACCAAGTTTCAAAAACACCTGAAGCGGGGGAATTTTTGGCAAAAGGATCATTTGTGATAAGGGGCCACAGAAATTATATAAGAGGTGCAAGGGTAAAACTGGCAATCGGTATTGTTGACTATGAGGGAAAACGAATTATGGCAGGTCCTATAGATGCACTCGAAGCACACTGCGACAATTTTGTTGTAGTGAAACCTGGATTTATGAAAAAAGAGGCAATAGCCAAAAAAATAATACATAAAATAAACGAGGATGACCTGTTGACACTGGATGATATAATCAGAGTACTGCCATCCGGAAAATGTGACATCGACGAGGAATATCACTTGCAAAAAAAATATGAAAATTATTAATCCTGATAGTCTTCAGGATTAAATTCAAAATATTCGTCAGGGTTCATAACCACAACATCAATGTTAGGGTTGAACTGACTTACGAAGTTAGCAAAAATTGCCGGATCTTGTTCTATAGGCGGGAATGTATTGTAATGCATTGGAATAACCACCTTAGGATTCATCCACATGGTAGCCAAAGCAGCTTCAAACGGACCCATAGTAAACTTGTCACCAATAGGAACCATTACCACATCAGGCTTGTAAATTGCACCAATAACATCTTTCATATCACCAAACAGTCCAGTATCGCCGGTATGGAATATTTTAGTGCCGTCTTCAAAGGTAATTAAAAAGCTTCCTGCAGTACCTCCAGGCACTATTTCCTCAACAATGTCAATGTCTGAAGAGTGTTTTGCATCGAGCATGGTAAATTTAATGTTTCTAAATATAAATGAACCGCCGATATTGACACTGATGTTTCTAATACCTTGTTTTGCTAAAAAGAGTGAAATTTCATGGACACAAGCAATTGGAGCATTGGTTCTGTTTGAAATTTCCAATGCATCACCCAAATGGTCTGAATGTCCATGAGTAATTAAAATAATATCTGGGTTTAATTCTTCAACAGGTACTTCACAAGCTGGATTATTGCTGATAAAAGGATCAATCAAAATTCTGACATCGTCATCACTAATGATTTCAAATGCTGAATGTCCAAGCCAACGAATCTCCATTATGCAACACCACTGTTAGCCGCATTCATCAATATGTTTTCATCGAGATTGGATGCGATGTTCCATGTTCTTTCAAAATCGGCACGAATGTTTGAAATGGAATTTCTGTCATTGTATATGGCACCGTATTCCATATCATTTTTACCTTCTGAAATAATCATTGCATATGAATCATCGGTAATTAAGTTAATTGAATGAACCTTAGGAACTGTTTTGATATGTACTCCCTGTTTTAAGAGAGAAGAAATCAAGAACATGTAGGACATGTCTGAAACGTCAAACTCATCAATGATTACTCTGGAATATATTGTAGGAACATGTGAAAGGAATCTGTCTGACAAATCGTTGAGTGAAGGAATTTCAAGCATGATTTCCTTGTTAACATTAACAGCAAGATTATCGAATGCTTCTTTTGATGTTAAAACCCCATCATCTGAAAGTACATAACTGTTCAGAGATTTTGGAATCGGCAAACTTTCCGGATTGTTAACATCGATTTTTATATCCCTTGCAGGATTTTCAGGAGCCAATGATGGAATCTCCCTAACCGGTTCAACAACAGGTTCCTCTTCTGCCAATGCACGTTGAATATCATTGGAATTATTGGCAGTCTCCACTATGAAATCAGATGGGTCTTCAGCAAAATAATCTGCATCCCTTCTTTTTGGAGCACGTGTGACCTTTAACGGTTTTCCATAATAAGGAGTAAACTCCAATTGATTGTCAAAAGTAACTTCAGTTTCATCTTGTGGAACAACATTCAAAACCGCTTTTGAATCATCATATTCATAATCATCATTGAAATAGCTACCATCGGAATTTGGATAATCCCCAGTAACCATTTCTTCATTGAATTCTCTGTTATATTCATCATTAAATTCTCTTCTAACTTTTAAAGGACCATTGGAAGTCTCTTTTTCAGATTTTCTTTCAAGTCCTCTAAAGGAAGGTTGGCCTTCACGAGACTCTATAAATTCTTTAATCTTATTAGTAGTCCTATCCGCATTTGAATCAACAAAATAGCTGATTAAAATTATTATTCCAACAATTGAAATAATTAAACCAACTATTAACAGGATATCTAGTAAATTATAGACAGTTGTCTCATATGCTATGAGGACACCAATGACAAATAAAATAAATCCTGAAACTAATTTTATTGTATTTCCCACGTTTTCACCCGTATCAGTTAATATCACTCTATTATTTAACTATTATTTAATATATTAAAAACCATTTATAAAGTTAATGGATAAAAAAAGAAAAATAGCCTGAAAAAAAAGTTTTAAGTAATACTTTTTTATAAAATAGTAATATTAATATAGTAAAAGAAACTACTACTATATTGGTGAGAAAAAATGAGAAAAATGAAAAAATTCTTCAAAGAAAATTCTGGTCAAGGCGCAGCAGAATACATTCTACTGTTTGGAGGAGTTATTGTTATTGCCCTACTCGCTTTAACAATATACAGATCATATATGAACACCAGTGATGTCAGTCTAAAAGCAAAAGACGACATCATAGATGTGAGAAACACCATACTTGACAACCGCACCCATGTATAGACGAAAACTTGACAACAAAGGACAGGGAAGCGCTGAATTAATCTTGCTTGTCGGAGGATTAATAATAATCGTACTCCTTGTCGGCGGTTATATGTCCCATATAACTGACCAAATGCAAACAAATATCAAAAATTTGTTAAATGAAGAAAGAGATTTTTTAATAAATAAAATATGAAAATGGAGAGTTTTACTCTCTATTTTCCTACCAATAAAGTATTTAATATTTCATTCCAAGATTCTGAATTAATATTATTCAATTTCATAGCGGTTCTAGAAAGAACCCTAATATCCTGCGGACATGCTGTTATACAGGCCCCACAAAGATTACAGAAGTCCAGATTAGTTTGTGATTTTCCATCAACAATTTCAACCGCATTACATGGACAGACATCCTGACAAGCATGACAGGAAGTTCCTTTACATACTTTTTCATCGGTTTCAACCAATTCCAAAGCACCTTCAAACGGTTTTGTTATTGAAATTGCATCAACAGGACAAATCTCAGAACACCATGAACAGTTTACACATGAAGACTCCAAAATAAATGCCTCACCGGTAATTTCAACTTCAGGAATTTCATCATGATACATACATGATGAGCAGATTTGTTTTATTGCATCTTCAGGACAAACTCTCTTACAAACGCCACAGAAAATACATTTTGACAAATCAACATCAATTGAGTTATAAACCAAATCAGCACTGGATGTAGGAATGTTCTTAATTGTAATAGCTTGGGCAGGACATAACTCCGCACAAAAAGAACAGTAAATACATTGTTCCTTATCAATATCTATTTCACCCCTCACCAAATCAACAGGTTTCGGGAGATTTCTTTTAAAAATAATAGAATCCTGCGGACAAACAGCATCACATCTGCCGCAATAAATACATTCTTCCTCATCTATTTCAGAATTGACATCCCATTTAGGATAAGATTCTGTTTGTTTAACATCGATTCCATCAATTGCCAATGTCAACGCATCAAATGGACATGCAACAGAACATAAACCACAAAATACACATGAATCCTTATTGACGGATATCAAATCCATTTCAATCAGCCCTCTTGCTATCGGCACAATCGGACCTAACCTTAAAGATTCAGTCGGACATACATCAGTACATATGCCACAACCAACACAATTTTCATCTTTATAAGTCAATTTACGGTGTTCTTCACCACTTCTTTCTATATTAAACATATTATCCCTCACGCTTTGGAGATAGCTTGATTTGGACAATTTTGTATACAAAGATCACAATCATCACAATTTTCAGGAACGATTTTTACATCCCCGTTTTCCTCTATGATTGCTCCTTGTTCACAAAGTTTAATACATAACCCTTGTACAGGACAGTTTTCGATGTGTCCACATACATCTGAGTTAATTTTTACTGCCATATAACCACCTCTCTTTACATAAAAAATTAATTTTATGTCAATTATATTTTTATCGAACTGCACATATAAACATATCGATAATATTTTTGATTATTGAATGAAATTCCCCTTTTGATTAATCTCACCACTTCGAATACGTGTGGAAGATATGGGATTTCCATCATAGGCCAAAACAAAACTAACAACAACAATATCCAAAGGTTTCATACCTTTAGAAACTCTAATCTCATTAATTTCAACGGCAGTGGGTTCGGTCTCCTCAGTTACAACGATAGCTTCAAAATCAGCATCATAAATTGTAGTGCCGTAAGGATCTTCCAATGGAACAACTACAAAATTATATTTATCAGAAAAAAAAGATTTAAGATTACTCATTCTCTCCTTACAAGAATCTATATCTCCTTTTAAACCTCCAAAAGCATCAGATGTTACTCCAATTTCAATTTCATCGCCAATTTCAAAGGCAGTGGACAGCAATTTCTTATGTCCGTCATGAAATTTGTCAAAGGTTCCCCCAACAGCCACTTTATTATACCGTTTAGAATTCATAATATTGTCCTAATTAGCTTGTTAATTATAACATTTATTAAAACTGGTATAAAATCATAGCTATTAAAAAAGAGAAATAAAAAAATTTTAAAAAAAAAATAAAAAATAGCTAATTAGAATGAGATACTTGAAGTTATAGCATGAAGACTATAACTATTTGTATTCCAATTAGCTACATTACCTAACGAGTTCCTAGAACTTGTAGCATCGGCAACAGTCCAAGTATTACCAATCAATACTTGAGCAAATACGTGTCCATATGTATTTCCACTACTGAAATGACATGTAGCGTGAACATATCTAGTTGCCAAACCGGCTGCCCTACACATTGCAACAACTAAATGTGCATGATCAACACAGTTACCTGTTCCTGCGTTCAATGTTCCGACAGCTCCGAATCTTGTGTTATAGTAAAAACTATAGGATATTGTATCCCTTACATAATTGAAAAGTTTAGTGGCTTTTTCCTTTTCGGTCTTACAATCCTTAATAAGTTTGGAGACTAACTTCTTGATTTTAGCATCATTAACTTGACAGTTAGTAGAAGCCGCAAGATATGCTGCCAAATTACTTATAGTATTCTTCATGTTTATCCCTCCAGCCTTAGTAGAGGAAGAATCTGAAAAAGCTGTTACATGTATGTAAGATGATGGCATCTTGTTATTCTTACCATATGAAACCATTACTTTGGCCAATATTGCAACAACACCATCGTAACCTATTGCTCCTACTTTAGAACTAACAGAATTAGGCATTTTGCCTTTGGATTCTGCAGTCTTAACAATTTTCTGTGCTACACTAAGATAATCTTTCAAATAACCCAAAGATGTTGCTTTTTTAGGGTTACTTGGATTTTTTATAACTTTAATAGGGATATCGCTTTTTTTACCATTTTTCAAATTTACAATAGCTTTTGAAATTAAATATAAATAATCAGCAGTCTTAAAAGAGACACCACCTATTTTAACAGATGAAGGTAACTTTGAATGTTTTGAAATATAGCTATTGACGCTTTTTGAAGCGGCCACTAAATTCTTAACAGTTACCTTGCTCATAACAGTAATCTTTGCGGAGCCGTATGCAGATCCGTCATTAAATTTGATTACATGATTTCCTTTAGGTAATACACCTAAACTAACTTTAGCTATACCGTTTGAATCGGATTTATCGCTATATTCTTTACCGTTTATAGTAAATTTAACATTCCTGTTTTTAACAACTTTATTGTTTTCATTAACCACTTTTACAGAATAGGTAGCCTTAGCCCCTTCAGGAACATTAGTATTACTTGCAACGAATTTGGTCCCCTTAATTATAATCTGTTTAGTTACTGGAGCAGATTTATAGTATGGATCTGCGAGAATAGTCTTGATATTATACTTTCCAGTGGTTTGGGTTACTTCGAATTTAGCTTTTCCATTTGAATCGGTTATATAATAATAATTTTTATTACCGATAGTGGATTTAACTTTAACATTCTTAAGAACCTTTCCAGATTTGTCCTTAACGGTTACCTGATAATTTGAATTATCGTTTACTTTCATGGTCAAATCTTTAGCTGTAATCACACCAACCAATTTCAAAATGATTACATTTTTAGAACCGTAACTGTAATCTTTCAATCCTTTGGTTGAAAATGAATATTTAGCGGAATAAGTTCCAGGATTAATATTTTTTAAAGAAATTTGTGCCACACCATTTTTATTGGTTTTACAAACAGTAGTTTTACCATCAAGTTTAATTTTAACATTTTTATTTGCAAGTGCATGACCAGTTGAATTGGTTAACTTGACTTTGAATTTAGAACTTTCCCCATAGTACTGTACCACTATTTGAGAAGACAGTTTTGTAGTAGGTTCTGCAACCACAACTTTTGCACTGCCTGATGTTGAATAGAAATCGTCATTACCACCATACTTAAAGTTGACATTATAAGTACCTTTAGCAAGAACAGGAATAGTCAAAGTTGCTTTCCCATTCACATTAGTCCTATTGGTTACTTTTTTACCATTGTAAGTAAAGGTGATTTTCTTATTCTTGAGTTCAACATCATGTTTGGTTTTTAAAACTACAGTAAGTGAACCTTTTTTGTTAGGGTGCACATATATTTTGGATTTTGCTTCAAATTTGGATTGATCCTTTTTGACCACAATATTATGTGAAACTTTCTCACCAGTTACCGGATTAGTTACACTAACAGTATACTTTCCAGCAGCTAAAAATTTATTTAAACTAACTTGACCTTTATTGTTAGTTTTACCAGTATAAGATTTTCCATCATACTTGAATGTGACTTTTGTATTTTTCAATACGGAATTTCCATTCCAAAGTGTAACCTTATACTTTGATGTATCACCACAATATTTTGTTAAATCTTTTCCAACTACAGATGACAATACTTTAACTTTCTTTGAAGCGGAACTTGAGGAATAATTTTCATTACCCCCATAGCTTAAAGAAACGGTGTATGTTCCGACTGCCAAACAATTAGTTTTGATTACAGCTTTACCCTTGGAATCAGTAATAGCTGAAAATGTCTTTTTATTGATAACCAATGAAACCTTCTGATTGGCTATGGCTTTACCGTTTACATCAGTTAAAGTAACATCAAAATATGTTGATGATTTGGTGTAGTGAGTATCAACAACATTTATTTTTGTAGATACAGGACTAGCAGCAATAATACCTGACTGAGCTGAACTGTCAGCACCAACGATATCACTACTTGAAATATCAGCAATGACACTATCAGAACTTGAATCAGTTGCGCATAAAGTATTTTCCCCGTCTGCTCCTAGATCAATGAAAGATTGTTTTTGATCATTACCCTCATAATATAAATCGATACTGTTCAATACCTCATCATCAGGGTAACCTCCCAAATTATCATCATGAGAATTAACTATATTAGTTTCTGAGATAGAATCCTCGTTAGAAATTTCTAATTTATTATTTGCAGACAATGAATCATCATTATCTCCAATAATATTATTTGAATCTTCTGTATATGAACCATTAATTGATTCCGCTGCACTAACTGCTCCCATAACAAGGAAAATCATTAATGCAATAGATATAATTAATGCTCTATTTTTTATCGAAATTTTTCCACCTCTTGGTTCTCATTACGAAAATTTTATAGTAAAATATGATTATACTAATTTATAGTAGTTCATAATGAGTGGATAAAACTTTATAAGTTTATCTTATATAAATGTTTTTAAAACTCCAATATGGAAAAATCCAAGTTTAATTGCTCAAATTAACTAAAAAAGGATAAAAGTAAGTATAATTTAAGAATTTGGGAAAAAAACTAGTAATATAAAATCGGATAACATCAAATATCGTAAAATTTGAATAAAATTTTTATAAACTCCCAAAAAGCAAAATTATAAAATGATAATTTTTTAGAAATAAAATTAAAATAAATTCAATAAGTACATAAAAATTAACAGAAAAATTGTGTCAATGAGTAAAATTAACATGAATTTAAAAAATTACATTGAAAAAGAACATCAAATAAGTTGATTTTAATAAAAAAGAAAAAAGTTGATTAAATGTTATATGAAAAAAACATTTTCAAAAAAGACTACCGGAAAGTAGACATACGGTTTGGGTTATGCTATCCAAACATTTATAGAACTGCAATGTCTTCACTAGGATACAATATTTTATATAATTTAATCAACGAACGTGAGGACACCTGGTGTGAAAGGATAATATATCCTGATAGCAATTCACTTGAATCAAATACTCCCAGCAGGCATTATGACATTTTAAGCTTTTCCCTCCAGTTTGAAGAGGACTATTTTCATGTCTTGGAAATTTTAAGTGATTCTAGAATTCCACTAAAAAGTGAAAATAGAAGTGAAAATGATCCTCTGATTATTGCAGGAGGCCCATGCGCCACAGCAAATCCGATGCCTCTGGCAGATTATATTGATATATTCATAATAGGAGAAGGAGAAGAGACAATTAACGAATTGATTGATGTTTATAAAGATTCCAAATCCAAAAACATGAAAAAATTTCTAGAAATTGATGGTCTTTACATTCCTGAATTTGACAATGAAACAAAAATATCCCTAATCCATGATATGGACGAAAGCTACCACATAACACAGCCTATTGTAAGCAAAAGCGATGATGATGAATTCGAAAGCGTGTTCAACAATTCCATAATGTTGAATGTTTCAAGAGGATGCACAAGAGGCTGCAGATTTTGTATGGCGGGCTATATCTACAGACCCACACGTGAAACAGACTGGAAAAAGCTGATTGACATCGCATTGGAAAACAGGAAAAACACAGGATTGAACAAGATAACCTTAATAGGAGCGGCAGTTTCTGATTACAGCAATTTAGACAAACTCATTTCAGGTCTTGAAAGTGAAGGATTTCAGATATCAACCCCATCACTCAGAATAGAGTCAATTACACAAGAGACTCTGAAAACCTTAAAAAAGAGCGGACTTAAAACAATAACTCTTGCACCCGAATCAATTCCAAAACTTAGAAAAGTGATAAACAAGGACATACTGGAAAACAAAATTTTTACAGTAATAGAAAATGCCGTTGAACTGGACTTCAACATAAAATTATATTTCCTGATTGGAATACCTGGAGAAAGTATGGATGACATTGAAGAGCTATGCGAGTACATGAAAAAAATCGCAAATATTCATAAAAATCCTAAAAGAGTAAAATTCAGTGTAAATCCAGTCATCCCAAAACCCCACACACCACTTCAATGGGAAGGTTATGATTTTAAGGATATAAAAAAGAAAACCAGATACATTAAAAAAGAAATGAAAAATTACAATATAAAATGCGAAAGTCCTAAAAAAGGATTGATTCAGTATATATTATCCTGTGGAAATAGGGGCATTGGAGAACTTATTGAGAAATCATTGACAAAACAGCCCACACTTAAAGAGTGGAGGGAAATGACTCCCGAATATGATATTGATGATCGGCTGCCATGGAACAATATTGATGTGGGAGTTAATGAAAGATTTCTGAAAATTGAACACAGAAGACTGAGAAACCTAAAGCAAACTCCATGGTGTCAGACATCACCTTGCTACAACTGTGGTGCATGTGAAAAATAATTACTGGAAAAAATTAAATTTACTATAATAATATATATTATAATAAGTGAGGTAAAAAATATGATAAATCCCGCAAGCAGAACAAAACTAATTGAATTATCACAAATAAGAAAAATGTTTGAAGCAACAAAACCAGGCGCAATAAACCTTGGAATAGGCGAACCTGATTTTGATGTTCCGCAAAACATTAAGGAAGCAATGAAAAAATCCATTGATAACAATGAAACCCATTACACTCCAAATAAGGGTGATTTGGATTTAAGGGAAGAAATCGTCAAAAAATTCAAGAATGACAATGGCATCAAAACAAATCCTGAGAATGTTATCGTTACCGTAGGAGCCAGTGAAGCATTATTTGCAAGTACTCAGGCATTTGTTGAACCTGGTGATGAAGTTCTCCTTCCAAATCCTAGCTTTTTATTATATGAAGCAGTGATTAATTTATCAGGTGGAAAAATTGTGCCTGTTGACTGCAAAATGGAAAACGAATTTAAACTAAAAGCGGATGACGTTGCAGAAAAAATAACTGATAAAACAAAAGCCATAATATTGAATTCCCCATCAAATCCAACCGGAGCGGTAATGGATAAGGAAGATATAAAAGCAATTGCTGATTTATCAATGGACAAGAATTTCCTAATAATTTCAGACGAAATCTATGAAAAGATCATTTATGATAAAAAACACTACTCCGCCGCAAAATACAGTGATAATGTAATTACAATCAACGGATTTTCAAAAACATATGCAATGACAGGATTGAGAGTCGGATATCTAACAGCAAATGACGAACATACAGAAGAGATATTCAAGATACATCAAAACAGCATCGCATGTGCAAATTCCACCGCACAAAGGGGAGCGTATGAAGCTTTGACCGGACCACAGGATGAAGTTAACAACATGGTTGCCGAGTTTAAAAACAGACGGGATTTAATTGTTAAAAGATTGAATGAAATGGGATACGAAACCGTTAATACCGAAGGAGCATTTTACGTATTCCCTAAAATTGAGGATGAAGATTTCGTTAAAAAGGCTGCAGATGCAGGCGTAGTTACAGTCAATGGTGCAGCATTTGGATCAAACGGCCAGGGCCATGTAAGAATGTCATATGCAAATTCCTACGAAAACATCGAAAAGGCAATGGATATCTTAGAAGAGCGTGTAGTTAATGGATGAATTCAGAAGCAAAGGTGGAAAAAAGGCTGCAAAAGTGGCCATAATAGGAAACATTATTTTAACCATCTTAAACATTGCTGTAGGTTTATTGTCTGGAAGTTACGCATTGGTTTCAGAAGGGGCACATACATTATCCGATGTTGCCACATCAATAATTGCGTATATCGGATTTGAAATCGGACAAAAACCTGCCGACAAGGAACATCCAATTGGCCATGGGCGTGCGGAAGCAATAAGCGGACTTGTAATTGTAATATTTTTGGCCGTGGTCAGCTATGAGATTATAACCGGTGCAATCGAAAAAATACTGCATCCTGAATTGATAGTCATACCAAGCACATTAGCTGCAATAATGGCGGTTGTTGGGATAATTGTCAATTTAAGAATTAGTGAATATATCATTTCCATTGGAAAGCAAATCAACAGTCCAGCAATCGTTGCAGACGGACAGCATCAAAAAACAGATATTTTCTCATCAGTTGCGGTGCTTGTTGGAGTAATCGTTTCAAATATGGGATTTCCAATATTGGATCCGATTGTCGGACTGATAATCGGTGGACTGATTATCAAGACTGCATTTGAAATAGCCAAAGACAATATCAACAACATCATGGGAAAGGTACCATCTGAAGAATTGATTAATGAAATCAGAGACATTGCAAATGAATCAATCAATATAAACACTGCACATAACATAAAAGTTGATTATTTGGGATCATATGCCACAGTAACATTGCACATCGAACTTGATGGAGACATGAGTTTGACTGAATCTCATGAATTGGCCCATACTGTTCAGGAAGCAATTGTTGAAAAAGTACCTATAGTAAAATCAGCAACAGTACACACATGTCCAATAGGACTAGAATATAATCATGAACAACAAATAGATAAGTAAAGCGCCGAGAGGGGGATTTGAACCCCCGAGTTCATAAGAACATTGGATTAGCAGTCCAACGCCGTACCAGGCTGGGCCATCTCGACATATTAAAAACAGTATAATAAGTTATATGTGAAAACTCATTAATAAAGTTAATCCTTATTATATAAATGGCATGTTCAAAAGTGGACTAATCTCAAAAATATAAGTGATCTAAAAAATCCAACTCCACCCCGGGATTCTACAAGCATTGAATGTTAACAGTAGAGCTGCTCCCTTCCGGGCCTGACCCGTTCCCATATTAGAGATGACTAATTTTTACCCTCCAGTAAAAACTTCACCACCACCAATCCTGCAGGACGAGGTTTCTATGTTGTTTTTTCTAGGCTCATATTCTCTTAAAAAGCCGCCTTTTGAACTTCAACTGCACCAAAGGGGGTATGTGCTTACAGAGGACCCCTAACCCTCCAGTCTAGCCAACATTATATATGATACTAATATTATATAAATGTTAGCAAAAAATACCTCAATAGAAATGAAAAAATTACTAGAAAAAAGAAAAAAATCTAATTCTAGAAAAAATAAATATTTCCAGTAACTGATTTAAAATTGGTAAAAATAAGAAAAAATAAAAAATTAAGGGAATTTTTAAAATATTTCCTGAATGATATCTCCATCAGAAATAATTCCGACTAATTTATCCCCTTCAACTACTGGAAGCTGATTCAATATACCAGATGCCTGTGTACCCTCTGTCATGATTTTGACAGCTGTTTCAAGAGTATCCTCCGGAGAAATTGTAACAATTGAAGTAATCATTATTTCTCCAACACTGGTACCAAGTTCATACTTATCTAAAATCAGGTTATGTCCAACATCAGTTGCAGATATAAACCCAATTAACTTTTCATCTTCCACTACCGGAAGAGAACTGATTTTATGTTCCATTAACTTTTCGAATGCATATACGACATCAATATCAGAGGTTGTTGTTATTACATCCGTAGTCATGACCTCTTTAACCTTTTTGTCCAACATTATTTACACCACCAAATTTTTCGAGAATATCATCCACCATAATTTCAATAGTTTCGTTAATATCCACATTATTAATTATACGTGTATCATGAATTTTTGCCTGTTCAACCAAAAACCTTTGGGTTTTCCTTATTGTCTCAAAATTTTCCATATATCTTTCAAGTGATCTTTTAACCCAAGGCTGCCTACATCTTGAATAAAACCTTTGTTTATGAGCTTCCTCATCATCCACTGTTAAAGTAAAGCAGATTATATTGTTTTTCTCAATTAAATCTTTATTAATGAAACCTGGAACTATATGAACTCCTTCAATAATGGTACTTATACCTTCTTTAACAGATCTTTCAATAATTGCCTCAATACCAACGTTAACAACATCGACATGGCTAATGAATCCCTCAATAACAGAATCTATTCTGATGGACGGAGTTCTAATAGCTTCATAAGCATCAAAACTGGATTTGTGAATAACAGGACTTAACTCCTTAGAGACAATTTTACGCATAACCTCACGAATCATATCAGTACTGATAAGGTTTTTCAAACGTAGCCTGTTTGCAAGTTCAAATGCCATGGATGAGGTTCCGACACCTGATGCTCCCCCAATCAATATAATCAGAGGTTTCTGTGAAGTTCTCAAAGATCTCCACTGCTCATATTTAACGGCAATTTTAGGATTGACTGAGTTTAAATGTTCGAAAACAACACCGGCCAACTCCAAACTGGAAATTTCAGTTATATTGTTCTGAATCAGATATGATTCAATGTCACTCGCCATTTTATGAGCTCTTTCTATACCAATATCAGCTACATTAAGAGAACGAGACATAATGCCTTTGGAGAAGGGTTCTTTATATTTTTTCCCATCAACATCACCGGTTACCCAAATCATAATATCACCTAAATATCTAAATAATTATCTAAAATTAATGTTAAATAAAATTTGTTATTTGATTTTTGAAGAAAAGATTAAAAAAAATAGAAAAAAGAAAAGAATAGGAAACTATTCTTCTAATGAAATAATGCTTATGTCATAATTGGAGCCGTCTTTAACATCAATTAAAACAGCACCATTATCCTTAAGCATACCAGGATTTGCTACATCAGTGGTAGTTCCAATTTTACTAAGAGATTTTGCTTCGTGAATGTGTCCACATATGTTAATTTGAGGTTCAAATTCATGAATGGATTTTAAGATACCTGGACTGCCTACATGTTCACCGTCTGCAACCCTGTCCGCTTCAGTATTGAAAGGTGGAGCATGAGTAGCCAAAATCTTAACTTTTGGAACTTCTGAATTGTAAACATAATCATAATTAGCTAATAAATCATAGACTTGCCTGTAGATTTTATCATCATCCATTTCTCCAGGAGTGTCGAAAGGAGTAGGATTAGATCCACCGAAACCGAATAAAATAGCATCACCATAAGCAATGATATTGTTGTGAAGGCAGAATGAAACATCATTAATAGCGTTACAGATTCCATTAGGGTCACAGTTTCCCGGAATCGCTATAACATCCACTCCACAATCGGCAACCTTGTTAATAAAAGTTTCAACAAAGTCAAGTGGTCCAAAGTCAGTGATATCCCCTAAAATTAAAACCAAATCTATTTCATTATTATTTAAATAAGTGTACAAATTTTCATTTTCTTCGCCATGAACATCACTAATAGCCAATATTTTAACCATAAAATCACCATTAATCTTCTAAAAAGAAAGATCCCATTTCTTTTAAACCAAATTGAAGATCTTTTTTATCTCCATGCAGTTGAATAGTTACATCATCATCATATTCAATGATAAGTCCATTCCATTCTGCAATTTCCTGAACTCTTTCTTCAGCCAAAGGAACCCTTAAATTGATTCTTCCGGTTGTCATTCCCGGAGGAGTGTTAACTAAAAATTTAGACCTAGAGTCTGCAAATTTGAATACTTCTTTGCCCTGCATAGCTTGTTTTAATAAATCAAGCCAGTGGTCAACGTATTCTTCTCCCTCTTCTTCAGCCAAAGTTATGAGACTTGCTTGAATATTATTTAAAGACATTTCAGCTTTTGCCAAACCGTTGATCAAATCTGGATGGGAAGGGTCTCTTTTGTATGAACTGATTGAAGACCTTATCAGCCCCATCTCCGGGTTAATTCCATCAGGGATTTTATATCCTTTTTTTGTCAAATCCTTAATAAGATTGTTGAGAACTAACCAATTCTGTTCGGAAGGTAAGCTCATAAATGTCCACCTATAATTTTTAAAGTTGTATGATTGATTTTAGCATCAGCTTCTTTTAGTTCTTGTTCAATTTCACTAACATTATTATATGAATCTAAGAATAATACGTGATGAGTGGAAGTTCCGGTAATGTTTAGAATTGCCATTTCATCGCTAGGTTTAAGTTCTCTTTTATCAATAGCCGCTTTAAATTGAACATAAGGTTCATATTCTTCTGGAAGGTCTGAGTATTTAAATATACCATCTAATGTTGCTACAAACATAATTACACCTCATTATTTACTATTAGTTATTCTTATTTAATTAATAGTATATAAACATGATTACGAATTATTCGTATTTATACAAACAAAAAAAATTTTAAATAAAAAAAAATAGTTATCCTAAAAGATAACTACCGAAATGTGTTTTCAGTGCCTAAAAAATAAAAAAGATAAGGATAAAAATCCTTAAACTTATTTAGCGTTTTCTCCTAAAGCTTTTTTAATAGCTGGAGTTGCGTCGATTTTTTGAGCATCGAAAGTTAATTCTTCAGCAGATAATCCCATAGCTAATCCGTATAATTGAGCTAAGTGGAATACTGGTAATGCGAAGTCAGTTCCGTATCTTTCGTTTACTTCAGTTTGACCTTGGTCAAATTGCATGTGACAGAAAGGACATACGTTAACAATTGCATCTACGCCTGCTTCAGTCATGTGGTCGAGTTTTTCTTTAGTGAAACTGGTAGTAACATCTAAATCTCTTGCTCTTAAACCTCCACCTGCACCACAGCACATCATTTTGTCTTTGTAGTCTACAGATTTAGCACCGGTAATTTCTACAAGGTCATCTAAGATAGATGGGTTTTCAGCTTGATCTTCGATACCGATTTCATCAGTAGGTTTTAAGAAGTGGCAACCGTAGTGTACAGCTACATTTAAGTCTAAAGGTTTTTCGATTAAGGAAGCTAATTTTTCAAATCCTACATCGTCTCTTAAGATTTGAGCAAAGTGTTTAACGTTAGTAGTTCCTTTGAATTCTCTACCGATTTCAGCTAAGTTAGCATTAATTTTTTCTCTTTTTTCATCGTTTTCTTTTAACATGTGGTTACATTCGAATAATGAACCGAAACATCCGTTACATTCGGTCATGATGTCTGCGCCCATGTCTTCAGCAATGGTTAAGTTACGTGCTGCGATAGTAGCCCAGGTTTCTTCGTCGAAAGATCCGAATACACCAGGTGCAGGACAACAAGATGCTCCTTCCATGTCAGTTAATTTAATATCTAATGCTTCGAATAATTTTCTGGTAGCTTTTTCTACACCAGGATAACGGTTGTTCATGATACAACCTAAGAAGTATGCGATTTCCATATTATAACTCTCCTCAATTCATTTATTCTTTTAATCCGCCGGTTGCTTCATCGTAACCGATTAATTCGTCAAATCCGGTAAGTTTACATAATTTTTGAACTTCTTCTAATGCATCTGGATAACTGTGAGTTGTTGGTGGCAATTCAGAAAGTCCAATTTTAGCTCTTAAAGCTTTTGCAGCATCGTTGATAGGTACAGCGTGACCAGTATTGATTACGAATACACCAGTCATTTTGTGAGGTTTTGCCATGTAACCTGCGTGTGCAGCGATGTTACGTGCTTTTTTGATAATTTCTACAATTTTAACACTTCTGAGACATCTTTCTTGGCAAGTGTAACAGGTAGTACACATCCATAAAGCATCATCAGTGATAACTTCTTCTTTTAAACCAAGTAAACATTTTCTGACGATTTGTCTTACTTTGTAAGGAGTTCTTCTTCCAGATGGACAGCTACCACTACAGGTACCACATTGGAAACAGTGTTTAACAGTTTCGATACCTGCGTCAATAAATTCAGCAGTGAAATCTGGGTCACGGTTACTATCATTTAATAATTCTTTATCAGTCAATAAAGTCATTTTATCTCTCTCTGTAGTTTTATTTTTAGAATCTTCAACTTCTTCTGCATCTTCTATAGCTTCTACTTTTTCATGAATTTCTTGTTTTTTAGCTTCAACTTTCTCGTGAATTTCTTCCTTGAAAGCTTCAACTTTTTCATCTATAGGATCGACGTCAGCGGAAGTTAAATCCTCAGCACTGTTTTCTGATTCTTCAACAGCTGCTTTTTCTGCCTCAACAACTGGTTCAGGCTCAGAAACAACAGTTACTGTTTCTTTTTTTGAAGATGTAACTTGGACATCATCAGATGTGTTTGATACATCATTATTGATGCCACTTTCTTCTTTGTCACCTTTAAATAAGGTTTTAAGACGATTTATTATAGACATTGAAAACACACCTCGGATAATCATCGGATTATATCCTCAAATCCTTAAATAATATTCTTTAAAAGACCATATATAAAGCTTACTAAAAATTTGAGCAGTGTAACCTAAATGATTACACTAAATGAAAAATTTATATAAACCTAAAAATCCTATAATTAAATAAGAACAAATAGGCAAGATTGAAATGAAAAAGAAATTTGAAATCAAATCCCATGACGGACCAGGAAGAATCGGAAAAATCGAAGATGAGTTGACTCCAAAATTATTTTACAAAAATGATTTGAAAATTGCACCCTATCAGGGCTCTGCACATAATGTAGACCGAGAAATAGCCGAGTTCAATGTAAATGAAACATTACGTCTTGCAAAGGAAAATGTTGAAGAATGTGACATAGCAGTCATTCAGGGATCAAAATATATTGATTTAAGAATTGACTGTATGAAAAAACTTGAGGAAATTGGTTACAACGGTTTTATTATTGCAAATGGGGATGCACTTTTGACAAATCCAAAGGAGCTTGTGGAAGTTATCGTATCCCTGAAAAGACAAGCACAAAAAAGCAGTTATTTCATTTTCCCATTTGCAGAACTATCATTCATGCCTATTCTGACATATATGGGGATTGACGGATTTTTAGCTGATGCGGCAAATTACTACAGTCACCTGAATGTGCTTCAAACACCAACCAAGGCATATGATTTAAATGCATATCCCATTTATGAAGACATTTCCCAAAATGATTTAGAAAATAAAAATATTGAAAATATGGAATTTGTTATCCGTGAAATCCATGCACACATGAAAAACAAGTCATTGAGAAATCTTGTTGAGGAAAGATCCGGAACAACCCCTCAAAACATTTCCACATTAAAGATTCTCGACAGAACCTGCATGGACTATCTTCTTGAATACACACAATTATTTTAAGATTTCAAATGATTCAATCATTTCCTTAAATTCACTTTCTGACTCTCCGGAGACATCAAGTGTTCTCATCTCGAAGATATAGATATTTCCATCTTCAATGAAAACATATGTGTGAATATCAAAGTTGATTTCGGGGGTGTCCATATTGGCATGAAGCTTGATTGCATCGAAATCGGCAATTCTAACAAAATCAGACGCGAGAATTACCCCACCATCATCACTTAATGCATCCTCCATGAAAATCTTATAGCTGTCCAGGTCGGTGGCGGTTGGAAACATGACTGCATTGATCAAATTATCATTACCTTTTGAGAGAGTGGCTATGCAGTCTGGATTGGAAAGTATATCTGCCTTTTCAGCTTCCCAGCTATCAGGATATTGGAATGTGATTTTTCCAGTGTTGAATGTTCTCATCATTCATCCTCTTCCTTGTGAGAAACATCAATGGTTTCTGGGCCTTCTTCAAGAGTGTCAATGTATTTTGAGAATGGTTCAGGAAGTTTAGGCATTACCTCTTTTAGGATTTCAGCGGCATCCAATTCAAGGGCCTGGCCTGAAAGCAACTGATTGACATCAAAGTCAAAATCAAAAGGTTTAAGCAAATCATCAGTAGGTACCCTTAAATTAATTTTCTTTTTGTTAAGTATCATTTTAAGAGTGCTTGTATTTCTAATCTGCTCATTCATATCTTCAACAGTGCTTTTTATATCATATGCTATAGCTTTATTCTTCTCATTTACATCATGTTTAGCCTTTTCAACAGACTTGTTTAAATCGGCCACAAGCAAAGCATTTCTCCTGTTGATGTTTTCCCTTGCCTCGTCAATGACAACGTTGATTGCATTTAAGATGGACTTGTTCAATTCCACATTATATGCAAGAATCATCCTATTCTTGTAATCCAATTCCTTGAAAATTGCAACCCTTTCATCGTTGATCTGTTTGTTTTCCTTGTTCAGCTCATGAATCTCATCTTTGGCCTTGAGAAGCTCATCCTTATAGTTAACCTCATCCTTAAGGGAATCGACATCCTCGAAAAAGGAAGACTTCAATGTCTGAATCTGTTTTTGCAGCTCTTCAATTTCAGCATCCTTAGCCTCAATTGTATGATAAAACTCATCCAATCGCTCATCGGAAAACTGATTGTCAATTAATTTCTGATAGTCCTCCTGAGACAATACTTTTACCAATTCATCATCTTCAAATGGATCTTCTTTTTTAAGACTAACTTGCTTTTGTTTGGATTCCTTTTCAACGGAATTGCCATCCTTATCCTTACTGGTGTACTTTTTTGTATACACCCGCACTGTTCTAAATTCGTCACTTTCCATTATTTACACCACTCTATATTAATAAGTTAAAAAGTCTTGATTTAAATAGTTAATGTAAAAAAAAGAAAAAAAGAAGAAAAAAAGTTTACCTGTCTTCTTTTTCAATCCACAATAACATTGCCTCTTCAATTGCTTTTGAGTACCAGCCTGTTTTAAATAACATCTTATTCGAAGCAATTTTACGAAAATTCAAGTCAATGTCATTATTGATGCTAATTGTAACACGTCTGTTTTGAGTCATAGATATAGATTGTTCTTACTAGTTAATAAATGTATTAGTATTCTATAAAGTCATTTTAACGCAATAAAAGCACTATTGTTCTTTTATAAAAACATTAATAGTTATTGCAACAAGTTAAAGGAAAAAATTGCATGAAATGAACAGCATGATTTTTTATCCATTGAGGATTTTCTACCAATATTTAAAAAGATATACAGAACTATCTTGAATACAGGCAACTTATTAATCCAATTAAATTTTAATTTGCCATAATTGAAAATTTTTTTAATCAGCTCTGATAATATGTGGTTTCAGTGCCGAGAAACTTAACATCCTCAACCAAAAGCAAATCGACTAAACCGTTTCCAAGGGAATGTGCCTCTGTCACCTTGCAGGAAATCTTATTGAATGTGATTCCCTCCACATCATCCAAAGAAATAGGAAGGTCTGACGCATAGCTTGCATTCATTACGAGGAAATCCCCCTCTTTTGAAGGTAACATGACATAACCATCCAAATTCTCCATCCAGTTAATGGTATCGTTATTGTTGTAGGTTTCAGGCTCTGACTTGAAGGATGACAGGTATTCATCAGTATCAAAAGCACCTATGGAATATGTCATGAATGTCACGTTATCCAACACGATATCGTTTTCTTCATCCACAGGGGAGTTGTCCCCAAGCAGACTGTTGAATATTCCAGCACTTGCACTGGAAATGCTAAACATGAAAATTATCAAAATTAACGCAATGTATCTCTTTTTCATATTATCACCCAAGTTATTCTTTGACCTTTTATTTAATTCCGCTTTTCAGCTTAAGCTTCGCTTCATATTTTTTGAAATTCTTATTTTTATCATCAAATCCATTTTACACCTCAAAAGATGTAAAATCAATTTTCCAAAATTAATTTCCGGACATATATATAAACATGTTAATAATCGTTTGGATATGCAATATAATCAAATAAAAAAACAGATATCATGACCACATGTATAAATAATAAACAATGTTTAAAAAAAACGATAAAATTAAATAAATTAATAATAAACTATTATAATATTGTAAAAATAAATTAAAAAAAAGAAAATCCATTAAATAAATAATAAATAATCATCATGCTGTAAAAAATAACTAACATTCAAAAAGGAACTCGAAATGTGGTATTCCATCTTCCAGATATTCATCAGATACTCTTTCGAAACCCAAGCCCTCATAAAAATCAACCAGATAAGCCTGACCTGAAAGTCTAATGCTTCTTTTTCCCAAATCTTTGACAATGAACTCCATTGCCCTTTTCATCATGGCCCTTGCTATTCCCTGACCCCTATGGGACTTCCTGACCACAATCCTGCCGATAGCCATATCCTCAAATGCAACATTTTCCGGAAGAATCCTTAAAACCGCAATAATTTCATCCCCATCCTCCAAAAACAGATGATATGCACACTGGTCCTTATCATCAAGGTCCTGATAGGCACAGTCCTGTTCGACAACAAAGATCTCAACCCTCAACTTCAAGATTTCATAGAGTTCCTCTGTTGTCAGTTCATCAAATTTCTTCAGTTTCCATTCCATATCAATCAATCGGCAAGCGTTTGTCTTTAACTTTCTTTTCTAATGTTTCAAGTTCATTCGAGATGATGAAAATCTTTTCGCCATCGACATATGTCTTATAGCTCCATCCGTCACCGTACTTTGAGATGACATATTCCCCATCCTCAAGTGCATTACTGATTGGAGAACTTTCAAGGGTTTCAACATTAGTCTCGATAGGAGAACTTTCAGTTGATAAATCACCAATACCCCTAACCGTCAGATAAAAATTCCTATAATTGGGATTTTCAGACAAACCCTGAAAATACCATTTAAAAACAATCTCATAATCAATTCCTACAATCTCAGAGGATTTGACAAGTGAACCGGTCTTTTTATATTCATTTAAAATTAAACCCATATACTTTCTTTGAAATTCAAATGAATATTGACCTAATTTCAACTGTTCATGAAACAATTTAGATTTTAAAGAATTATTCCTAATTTGTAAACTATTTAGTGCATTTCGACCGTTCATCAAAAGTATTTTAGATTTTGGAGCATATAAATCTAACAATTATTTAAATAATAAAAATCTTAATTTTACATACAGTAAACATAGCGTTTACAGAGGTGTATTAAAATGAGTATCAAAAAAGTTGTTGTCGCCGGAGGAGGCGTGCTGGGAAGTCAAATTGCACTTCAATCTGCATACTGCGGATTCGATGTTACAATATGGCTTAGAAGTGAAGGATCCATTGAAAGAGCCAAACCAAAACTTGAAAGATTCAAAAACATATATGTTGACACTTTAGAGGCAATGAAAACCGACAAAAGTGCCTACTGCAGAGGTTTGGCAAAGTCACCTGAAACACCTGCCGAAGAGCTCGACAAACTAAAACAACAAGCACAGGATGCATACGACAGTTTGACATTAACTACAAGCTATGAAGAAGCAGCTGCAGATGCTGACTTAATCATTGAAGCAATTGCAGAAAATCCAGAACAGAAAATTGCATTTTATACAGAACTCGCCAAATATATGGAAGAGAAAACCATTTTAGTCACTAACTCCTCAACATTACTTCCATCAATGTTTGCAGAACACACAGGAAGACCTGAAAAATACCTTTCCCTTCACTTTGCAAACACAATTTGGGCGAACAATACCGCAGAGGTAATGGGACACCCTGGAACCGAACAGGAATATTATGACACTGTCGTTCAATTTGCAGAAGACATCAACATGATTCCGTTAAAGCTCAAAAAGGAACAGCCGGGTTACATCCTGAACTCACTTTTGGTTCCGTTCCTTAACGCCGGTCAGGCATTGCTTGCAAATGATGTTGCAGACCATGAAACAATCGATAAAACATGGATGCTGGCCACAGGAGCACCTGCAGGACCATTCCACATTTTAGACATTGTTGGTCTCACCACCGCATACAATATCGTTATCATGAATCCTGAAGCGCAAGACCCTGAAACAACACCGGGTAAAATCGCAAAAATGCTTAAGGATAAAATTGATAAAGGTGAAACCGGTATTAATGCAGGCAAAGGATTTTATGATTATTCATAAATCCCTTTTTTTCTTTTTTTATTACTTTTTTGCACAATAGTTTAATTTTAGCGAAAAATCCTTTAAAAAATAACCAACAGACTCGTTTTTATTATCAGATAGAATTTTTTTGAAAAAAAAGAACTGAACAATTAAACACCAATAATCAAAAAAAATTAAAAAATCAAACAAAAAGATTTATATATTATAAAAATATAAGTAATATACGATGTGAACTAAATTTCATATCTAAAGTGAACATCAGTCAAACATTTTATAATCTCCAAAATCTTATAATATGTTTACAGGAAGTAGGTCAACCACTACTTCCGCTCCCCCTTACTTTTTAAAAAAATTAAACATCATCAAGTATTTTTGAATCCGCTCCGGCAATTTCAACCAGATATTCGGCTTCAACAATATGGAGCTTTGAAGGAATTACAATGCAATGGAGAGGACCTCCAAAATCAAAATCGATAAGTTCACTGATTTTGCCCGCACGGACAACAACATCCTTTGAACCGACGCGTGCAATGCCCATTGCCAATGTGTCCTCATCAATCAGACCCTCACGGTCCAAATCATTTTTAATGTTCATCAGATATTCCAAACCCTGATTGACAGTCATATAACGGTCCTTGTGAGCCTGAATATCCAAAAGAACCAGGGTATGCAAGTCACTTTTGAGATTCTCTTCAATGGCCTCATAAGGGGATTTAGGATAGAAGTTATAATCCGGAAATGGAATGGTAGTGACCTTACCAAACTTGTAGCCCTGAAGACCTGAAATGGCTGGTGCTGATGAGAGAATTGATGATCCATGAATGACCTCAAAATCTATTCCCCTTTTGGAACACTGAACCAGAAAGTCGCTGTGGGTTGTTGCAATCAGAGGATCCCCTCCAGTAATCAAAGCAACATCGGAAGTTTCAGCCTCATCAATGAACTTGTGTTCCTCTTCAACCTCACCCCTGACCAATACTTCAATTTTCTGGCCAACCAACTCTTCAATAGCTTCAAAGCTTGACCCAAATAAACGTGATGTGAAAAATTCAGCATAAATCTTATCTACATTTTTTAGACATTCCAAACCCTTAAGGGAAATATCCTTCTCATCAAATAATCCTAATCCAACTAAATAAAACATAATACTATTTATAATAATTTAAACATAAAAAACTTTATGAAATGTGTAAAAGTTCCATTAAAACAATTAAATGATACCCGTATAAAATTAATGGAAAACGGTCAAATGAATATGGAATATAGAATAAAAACCGAAGAGGGATTCGGATATATTCCCATAAATGAAGACGTCACAGGCTATGAGATAGCAAACATGGAACTGGAGCCTATGAAAAAAGTTCCGCACAACTTTTCAGAACTGCTTGAAGATGAATTGAGCCATGATGAAATCGACACATTAAGAACCTCATTTGACACTATAGGAGACATTGTCATTCTGGAAATTCCCGAAAATCTGGAAGACAAAAAACAGATAATCGGGGATGCAGCACACAAATTCACCAAAAGAAGATCAATTTACATGAAAAAAAGTGCCATCAAAGGAACAACCCGAGTGAGGGATTTGGAATTTCTTTCAGGAATTGATGATTCAGTGACAATCCACAAGGAACATGGTGCACGTCTGAAGCTGGACGTTAGGGAAGTTTACTTTTCACCAAGACTTGCAACCGAAAGAAAACGTGTTATGGAAAGCGTCAAGGAGGGTGAAAGGATTTTGGATATGTTCTGCGGAATTGGTCCATTTCCAATCGTCATTGCTAGAAATAAAAATGTAGATATAACCGCAGTGGATATCAATGAATCAGCAATAAGATATTTGGATGAGAACATTAGCTTAAATAAACTGAAAGGTTCCATCACAACCTACTGCGGCGATGTTCGTGAAGTCAGCAAAGGCTTTAAAACAAAATTTGATAGAATAATAATGAACCTTCCAGGTCTTGCCTATACATTCCTTGATGTTGCGGTCGATTTGATTGAAGATGGTGGAACAATCAATTATTATGAGTTTTCAGACTCATATGAACAGGGAATAAAACGCTTGACTGACGCATGTTTGCAGGCTGGAAAAAAAGTGGAAATAATCAACTGCCGTAAAGTCAAATCAACCTCCCCCGGAGAATGGCATGTGGCAATTGACGGGAAAATATTATACAATTTATAAATTAAAAAAAAAAGTTAAAATAAGATTAAAATAATCTTATTTAGAATTGGATTCTGTTACCTGTCCACAAATCATCATCATTGAATGCATTGTATTTCTTTTCATCTTCAAGATACTGATCCATGTCACGGTATAGTTTTACTCTAAAAATGTCCGGATAAGGAATATACAGCATATCTCCATTATCCCTAGTCTCCTTCATGTAAGTTTCTTCAAACTCAATGACGGTGTCTTCTTCCTTATTGAAATGATGAACTTCATTTCCACATAATATCTTAAAATGGACAAAATCATCTTTTAATAATTCTTTAACCAAATCTTTAATTAAAAGAGGATAATCTGCACTTTTATTACTTTTTATTTCCATAGTATCTACCTACACTCTTTTTAACAATTTGCAAATTTCTAAGTATTACAGAATTTGTAAATCTTAACCAAAATAACAGTATTTGATTGATTTGTGTAGAAATTATCTCAAATGTTATTTTTATTTTTAAATTTTATTGTTTAAATATTTTATACTTCAAAACAACATTTTCTAAATTGGGTCAATAATGCCCTTTTCGGTTATTATTCCGGTTATAAGTTCCTTTGGAGTTATGTCAAATGCCGGGTTTATCACCTCGGTTCCCTCAGGACAGATTCTTGCTCCACCATAATACCTTACCTCATCACCGTCTCTTTCTTCGATGACAGTGTCGTAGATATTTATTTCATTGTCAAAAGTGGAATATGGTGCTGCAACATAAAACGGAATGTTGTGATGCTTTGCGGCCAGTGCCACCATGAATGAACCTACCTTGTTAACCACACCGCCTTTTGCAATCCTGTCTGCACCGATTACTACCTTGTCAATCCTTCCTTGAGACATGAGATATCCTGATGCCACATCAGGGATCAGTTTGACTGGAATGTTTTCCTGCTGCATTTCCCAGACGCTTAGGCTTGCACCCTGTCCGCGAGGTCTTGTTTCATCACATATGACATTGATGTTTTTTCCGGCATCACGTGCAGCCCTAAATACCCCCAATGCGGTTCCATAGTCAACACATGCAAGGGCGCCGGCATTACAATGGGTCAATACGGTATCACCGTCATCAATGACTTCTGCACCGAATTTACCTATGGCCCTGTTTGTAGCCATATCCTCCTCATACATCTTAAGTGCTTCTGCGAGTGGATTATCACTGTTTAAAACCCTATCAACTGCCCAAAACAGATTTACTGCAGTAGGTCTTGCAGCCTTAATTTCATCTGCAGCCTTATCCAAATCAACACCCTGAATATCAGCCAGTGCCATTCCAAAAGCGGCTGAAACTCCAATGGCCGGAGCTCCACGTACAGTCATATTTTTAATTGCAACAATAACATCCTGATAATTATCACAGTAGACATAAGTTAACTCATCAGGAAGTTTTCTTTGATCAATAAGTTTTAATTTATTATCTTCCCATTCAAGTGTTTTCATTTTAACACCCAGTTTTTAAAAAAAAAGTTTAAAAAATTGAAAGCATAATTAAATGTTAGTTCCTAATTTTTGTTATGCAAAAATGCATAGAGTATTTATAATTATGCTTCCCGTCTAATTTAATATCCAAAAATGGATTGATTAGAGATGTATCTAAAATACATCTAAATAATAATTTTTCAATTATCATTTATAAATTTTTATGAAAAAGATTGAAAAATACAAAATTTTAGGGTAACCAAAAAATAATTATGCATTTTCTGTCATGATAGGCACGACTTGTTTTTTACGTGAGACAACACCTTCGAGTAAAACTGTATTGTCCTCAAGTTTAACACCATATGCCTTTTCAACCAAAGCAGCATCCTTACCCAATGCAATGACCTGGGAATTGCTGTTAACGATATCGGTGATTAAAAGCATGAACAAGTCAAGGTCTTCAGCTTCAATAATCTTGTTGATTCCAGCTTCCAAATCATCTTTCATAGCCATCACATCTGAAATGTCTGCGGTATTGACCTGATTTACAATTGATTTAACGTCTTTGAAATCAATCTGTTTAGCATCCAGTGCCAAAATTTCATCGATGGTGAAACTGCTCAGGTCAGTTCCTGCCTTAAGCATTTCAAGACCATACTCTTCAGCATCAACTTCAGCAATTTTTGCAAGCTTTTCAACAGCCAGCTTATCGTCTTCGGTTGTAGTTGGAGATTTTAAAAGAAGAGTGTCTGAAATGATTGCAGAAAGCATCAGTGTTGCTATTTCTTTTGTAATTTCAACACCGTTTTCCTCATATAACTTGCATAAAATAGTTTCAGTACATCCAACAGGTTCAAATCTTAAGAATAACGGATAGGAAGTTTCCAAAGCCAATTTATGGTGGTCAACAACTTTTAAGATATTCGCATTTTCCAGATTGTCAACGGATTCAGCAGGAGAGTTGTGGTCAACCAAAATAACATTTGCCCCATCTTCAACATTTTCTAAAAGTTCAGGAGCGTCCATATCCAAATAGTTTAAAATAAATTCGGTTTCCTTGTTTACATTTCCTAATCTGTAAGCTTTAGCTTCGCTGTTTCCTAATTCGTTTTCTAAATTTGCCATTACAATACTTGAAGTGATTGTATCACTATCCGGACTTTTATGTCCAAAAACATAAGTTTTAACCATATTATCTATCCTAAAAAGTCAATAAAAATAACATATTAATATATCTTTTTTATAATTATTAAACTTGTACAAAAAAGATTGAAAAAATTAAAAAAAAGAATTTAGTAATGACTTTGTGGAGTCATTCCTAAATGATGGTCTTCGCTTTTCTTACCAGGTATTCCGTATGCATCCGCCCTACATTGGGTACATGCCCTGAATACAGGTATTACTTCTTCCACTTGTTCCCTGACACTTTCCATCATTGAACAGTCCGGACGTGAATAATGTTTCATTTTTGCAAGTGGTATTAATGGTAAAACATTCATCAATGCAGCACCACGTTTTTTAACCTCTTTTGCAATTTCAACAATGTGTTCATCATTCAAACCAGGAATCAATACTGAATTGACTTTAACAACCAAACCGTTGGCTGCCGCCTTTTCGACACCATCCAACTGATTTTTAATCAGGATTTCAACAGCCTCATATCCTTTATAGATTTTTCCTTCGTATTTGATGAATGAATAAATGTCCACTGCAATGTCAGGATCGATTGCATTAATTGTGACTGTAACGGAGTTTACTCCAAGTTCTGCCAATTTATCAGCATATTTTGGAAGCAAAAGCCCATTAGTACTCATACATTTAATCAAGTCAGACTGTTCAGTTGCCAATTTCTCAAAGAATTCAAATGTCTCTTCATTTGCAAGTGAATCCCCAGGTCCAGCAACACCAACCACTGATATTGGGCCTTCTGAAGTTACATCATTAATGTGAGTAATCGCATCATCTGGTTTCATAATGCATCCTGCAACACCAGGCCTGTCTTCTTCATTGTTAATGTCCCTTGTACAGAAGTTACAGAATATATTACATTTTGGTGCCACGGGTACATGTGCTCTTCCGACTTTATCATGCATTTTTTCATTAAAGCATGGATGTGCTTTTGTTATGTGTGCAAATCTTGAACCGTTATGTTCGTTCATATACTACTCCCTCCTCATATAACTACTGTTAATTTGTATTAATACGAACAAATATATAAAGCTTTCTACATGCCTTTGTTTAATTCATCAATATATTCATGACATTTTTCAATCCATGCATCCTTAATTAACTCATCAGTAGCTACAACTGCAACAATATCTCCAGAAGACAAATCTTTAATGTTTTTAAAACCTTCAGGCAATATCCTAAAGATTGCATCGTAAATACGTCTTTGTAAATTGGAATGAGGGTCGTCAACAACAATAGATTTCAATTCTGTGTAATCACCTTCAATTTCCAGCTGATACCTGTTTGGCTGATAAATCTCATCTCTGGAAAACTGCTTCCAAAGCTGTTTTAAAATATGCGGAAGATAGTTTTCATTGTCGATTAGTATTCTAGTGATATCATTCGGTTTATCATAAGTTAAGTTAGCGACATCCTCAAATAAAATAACATTTGAAGTTTTTCTCATTTTGATAGCTAAAACAAATACCGGATCATCAGGATTGACATAAGCCTTTAAATCATCAACAGATGCTCCCAAAACCAAATCCTGGAAGACCTGTTTAATGATGATATCATAAACTTCTGCACCACGTTCATCATAGCATTCAACTAACATCGAATCAACCCTTTAAATATTATTTATTATCTTGTCTGTGTCCCATTCCAGAAACCAATAGAGCTGCTCCTACAGCACCGATATGTTGTGAATATTCAGGAACGATAACATTGATTCCACCTAATGTTTCACTTACTGCTTCAACAAGACCTGAAATCAAACTGGTTCCACCTACCTGAATTAAAGGTTCACGAATATCAATTTCCTGAAGTTGCTGTTCGTAAACTTGTTCGGAAACAGAGTGACATGCAGCGGCTGCAACATCAGCCTTTGAACCGCCTGCAGCAAGTGTAGTAACAAGGTCCTGAATACCGAATACGATACAGTAAGAGTTCAACATTGCTTTTCTCCAGTCTCCCTGTACAGCCAATGGACCGAGTTCGGTGATGTCCACATCCAACCTACGGGAAGTCATATCCAAAAATCTTCCGGATGCACCTGCACAGATACCACCCATAGTGAAGTTGTCAGGAATACCGTTGTTTACGGTAATAACCTTGTTGTCCATACCACCGATATCCAGTACGGTAGCTTCACCTTTCTGACAATCTGCAAGGTATACTGCACCTTTTGCATTAACTGAAAGTTCTTCCTGGATAAGTTCAGCTCCAAATTCCTGACCCATTGTAAACCTACCATAACCTGTGGTTCCGATACCGTCAAGGTCATCCCATCCGTAATCAGTTTCGCCGAATGCTTCTGCAGCAGCGGTTTTAGCTGATTCAATAATGTCCTTTGTGGATGTCCAACCGGTTCCGATAACCTTGTTGTTTTCCATCAATACTGCTTTTGTAGTTGTTGAACCGGAGTCAAGACCAAGGGTAAGTCCTTCTTGCTTTTCACGAGCAAGAATGTTTCTGCGTGTTACGGTAGTGGCCAATGCTTCCATACGGATAAAGAGTTCATCCGCTTTTGTCCTTTCAGTGAATGAGTAGGTAACTACAGGGATACGGGTATTGTTCTGTATAAATCTTCTTACTTCGTTTCTCACCAAGGCCGCTTCAGCACATCTGAAACATGTTGCAATAAATACAGCATCAGGCCTGCATCTGCCTTCAACAATAGCCATTGCTCTTGCAATCATTAATTTTAAACTTGAACTTTGAGCGGAAAATCCGAATTTTTCATAAGATTCATCAATATAATCCAAATCAATTTCAGGAAGAATTATTTCAGCACCAAACTTGTTTGCTGCCTTTTCAATTTCTTTTTGAATTCCACTGTATTCTGTTCCGCATGAAACTAATGCAATTTTAACCATTATTCTTCCTCCTTAACATTTTCTTCAAGTGAGTCAATAAAGTCGTTAATGTCGTTTACCATGACATATGTTTCATCCTGGTCTGTAGGATAAGTTACTTCCAAAACAGGAATGTCCTTGTTTCTAAGTAAAAATATGGACAGTTCATTGGTTCTGGCACAGCCTATACAACCGAATCCATATGGGGCATTGTCAACAATAATTGCAGCTTCAGCCTCATCTATAAGAGGTCCTATAATTGACATTCTTCCACGAACACCTGAAGGAACTTCAATAGCTGCGTATTTAAGTCCTTGAATTGGATCTTCTTCTGTAATATTCATTGGCGGAGAATCAATCTCCGGATCTTTAATTTTTTGTCTAATTTGTTTTTGTAAAACTAAAGGAGTGTGACCTTTCCTTTCAATTAAATCTGCTAAGATTAATGAGTTTGGAGGATAAATAGCTACTTTAACCATATTTTCACCTATTCTTTTTTATCTAAACATTCATTCATGATTTTTTCAAATTCATCAACATCAACTGGTTTTTTAGGCTCAATTTTAACATCTTTACGCTCTTCTAAAGCATTGGCAACAAAACCAAGTATTCTGTACTCTTTTTCCATTTGGTGGAAACCTTCCCTAGGACCGAATCTATGACCTCTGCAACGTCTAGGGTCACCTGGAGCAAATCCTCTTTCCTTTGTGAAAATATGATTTGGATCAAGTTTTCTTATCTCTTTAATAGCCTCATACACATCTTCACTTTTTCCACTAATCATAGACCCATAACAGGTATTTTTAATAGTGAGCGGCAAATCAAGCATGTGAAATGCTGTAACTATTTCCTGTTCACTCACGTGAGCTCCTGGCCCGATAAAAATCATACGAGTAATTACATCAGGATCCCAATCTTCTGTTCCCAAATCAGGACTCATGGTTAGATTCTGTGACATAAACTTCAACTCCTTCTTTTAATTTTTCAAGTTGATCATAATCAGAGGTGATATCTCCAATTATATTTGTTGCTTCAAAACTTTCAGCAGTAGGACCGAACTCAACGTTATCCTCAAATCTGATACCTATCAAACCGGCACTTTTTGATGCCATGTTTGTTATACCGATTTGACCCCTGATTACCTTATCGACAGGAGTGTTTTCAGGAACCAATCCTTTTGCAAGTTTTTTATCTCCTTCAAACATGACAATGTGCATTCCAGGAACTGCAAAATGAACCTTAATCTTACCTATAGGGTTTTCTAAAAGTCCGGAGAGGAACTTGAAGTATTTGACAGATCTTGGTGCATTGTCAACAAATTTAATTGAACATAAATCTTCCTTATTAATCGCTTTGGTTATTACCCTACCCTCTTTCAATATATCGATTGTATGCTTTGGAGTTTGCTCGACAATTATTGCATCATCATCAATCAAACCGTCGATCATATGTTCAACACCGGCTTCAGACAATATCTCTGTAGCCTCACTTTGTGTCTTATTCAATAGCATCAACCTTTGTTTTTCAGATTTGACTGTAATGAAATCGTTTTCCTTTGCAATGTCGATGATTTCCATACCATTGACGATATGACCTACTGTGGTGTGGTTTGGAGTCAATACCCTGTTTTCACGATAGATGTATAACTTTCCAACACCTACACCATTATTCCTAACGGTGATTGTTCCCCTGTTTCTCAGAGTAGTGTCTTCTTTAGGTTTGATAATGCCTGCCAAATCATAAAATCCAATGAATGATTCGCTGTCATATGAAACCTTGATTCTGCCATCCTTAATAAGTGAAAACAAGTGTTCAACACATATTGGGGAATCCTCATCAATGTCGAATGAAATATATGTGAATAATTCATTTCCCTCTTCCAATACAGTGCTTAAATCTGATACTGATGCAGTATCAGTTGTGGTACTCCTTTCAACAATAGGTTCTATTCCGGTTACAACATCATCATCTGTGAGACTTTCCAAAGTCTTTTTACCACCAATGACACGGGCAAAGATACCTTTATTGTGATTAGGCACACCATATACATTTGTAGTATTTTCCTTAAGCATGATTAAATGAGTGGACTCATTACTAAAACCAGATAAACTTAAAACAACATCTCCCTCAAAATACTTGAATTCATCGTGAGTAGGTTCCAAATCAGTAACAATCGGACCAATAGCCACTTCTGTTGATGTTGACCAGCGAATGTTCAAATCAACAAAGTCATCGTATTGGTCTTTCCACAAGTCAACGAGAGGCTTTGCTTCGTCTGACTCGTCTAATTGAATAATTATTGAACCCTTGTTTGTTTTAATTTTATACTTGCTAATATTCTTTTCCAGTTCTTTTTTACCTTTTATTAAGCAAATAATACTTCCCGGAGTATAAGGTGCATTTGTTTGAGAGATGACATCTTGAATAGTTGAGCCATCATCAACATTTACCTCTTCTCCATTAATTTTAATTAACATACAATCTCCAATAAGAATTTTTAATATTATATATATTTGATGTTATAGTATAAAATAATTATTTATTTGATATTGGAAAATTATAATAACACAAAATTATAACAAGTATATTATGGAGGGAAATTTATGAACGTCACTAGAAAACACATAATTTCTTTACTGATAATCTTAATCATTTTTGCCGGAGCGATATCCGTTGCAAGCGCATATACCGGAACAGGATTTTCACATAACGTTCCTACCTCAAAATATCATGATATGTCCGCATCAGATATCTTAAGCAAGTATTCAAAAACAGACTGCCATGTTGAGGAAAGCGGAGTCTGTACACAGGTGGTTGACGGAGATACAATATATCTTGACAATGGCGAAAAGATCCGTTTTGTAGGAGTCAATACTCCCGAACGTGGTGTTGAGGGATACATCACTTCCAAAAACTTTGTCCAGAAATTATGCCTGAACAAAAAAGTGGGAATTGACGTTGACGATTCAAAACACTCCGACAGGTACGGCAGAACACTGGGAGTCGTCATTGTTGATGGAAAAAATGTCAATGAAATGCTTTTAAAGGAAGGTCTTGCAGAAATCATGTATATGCCTCCAAGCGAATTTTATCCCTATGATTGGGCAGATGGAGACACACATGTTGCAAGTTCACACAGTTCATCTTCCTCTAACTCCCAACCGACAAGTGCCGAGTCAACAAGTTCCTCTGATTCAGCGAATTATGTCGGCAATGCAAACACCGGAAAATTCCATGTTGCCTCATGCAACAGCGTCAGCAAGATGGCTGAGGGAAACAAGATATTCTTCTCAAGCAGGGACGATGCCGTAAGTCAGGGATATGTGCCCTGCAAGATATGCAATCCCTAATTGGAATATTTTATCAATTCTATTTCCCTTTGAAGCTTACCCAAATCATCATCATTTTTTATAATATTTGAATACAGCAGTCCCAGTGAATAATTGCCTATACTTTCAAGAATTGGAATTATGATACATACATATATTAAAAAGCCAACATAAGGAATCAATGTCACGATTGAAGAAATTACTGAAGCGGCAATCATCAATAGCACCATGACAACAAGCCATTTAACTATATTCACAAAACCGATGTTTTTAATGTCAACAATCACCTTATGAACCTTTAATGATTCAGACAAACTGTTCAGGTATGCCAATCTGGCCTTTGCAAAGACGAATAAAAACTCAAATATGAGATAAGTAACCAAAATCAGAATTAAAGCCAAACCTATAGATGCTAAACCGGAAACCTGAAAATGAGACAATGAATCAATGCCTGAAACGCCCAAAGTGGACAAAGCAATGAAAAACATTACTGCAGGCACAATCATATACACAATCCTTAAAACAAGGACTCTTATAGCATCATAAATCGTATTCACCACATTAAACGATGGAAAAACAGAAGACTCTATCGAACCCTTTCTAACTATTCCCAGCATGTACCCCGGAACAATCAGAATAAACAAAAAGAATGAGATTACTCCAATCGCTACAACATATCGGTTGTTAAATATCCATCCGAAAGGAACAATAGCGATTAAAATGAAAAGAATGAAAATAATCGGCAATTTGATAAGATTTTTGAAGGGATACTTAACCGAATTAACAACAATTTTTGATAGATCCATACTCTACCTCATCTAAATATGAAAACCGGATTTTTTTCCTGATTGAAAACTTCCGCTTCCTCATTGCCGTAATGCAATATAAGGGAGTTTGAATCATTGACCTCACCAACAACATTGGCTTCAATTGAATATTTAGCCAGATACTCCTTGATATAATCGCACTTGTCCTCAGTGGCTGTGAATACAAAACCGGAACCGGGATACGACCTGAGCCAATCAACCCATTCGACACTTTCATTTCTAGGAATGTCTTCAAGATTAACTGTTGCACCCTTTTTGGAAGTTTCCAAAAGCATTTCCAGGGTTCCCAAAATTCCCGGATTGGAAATGTCCTTTCCGGACTTGATATAGTCATGTTCAGCAAGGTACTGAACTGCGGTAATCTGGTCCTGAACGAGCTGCGCATCCTTATCGTATGTGGTGTCCCAGTTCAGACTAAACATTTCATGAGGCTTTCCGTCAAGGTCGATTGCAACAATTACCTTATCTCCTGCCTCTGCACCGAAACTTGTGATAATCTTATCCTTTTGGGCGATTCCCACAATGGCAACTCCAAGGGAGTCAACCTCCCCGTCAGGATGGAGGTGTCCTCCAACCATAGGAACTTTGAATTTTAAACATCCGTCCTTTATTCCATTCAATAAATCCTCATAGATTTCATCATTGCTTATTGACATTATGTTAACCATTGCAAGAGGTTTTCCACCCATTGCCGCAATGTCATTAACATTTACAAGTACAGAGCAGTATCCTGCCCAATATGGGTTAACGTTCATTATGTCGCCCCATATTCCATCGGCCGCAATAAGCATCACCTGACCGTTTCCAATGTCAATAGCTGAAGCATCATCACCAATGTCTATTACAACATCTCCGGAAACATTATATGATTCCTTTAAAAGAGATATTACATTATCTATTGAGCTTTTACGTGACACTCCCTTGAATTCCTGAATTTCCCTTACAAGATTTTTAAAATCCAAAATTTCACATCCAGTTTAATTTATATAATTAATTTTATATTTACAGTTAATATCTTTTATTATTTCTTCAATTTTTAGCTTAACTTCTTCGATATCTGTAAAATCATGTGATTTCTGTTTACCGCAAAAGATTTTGCTTTGAATATCTTGACCAATGATGTCATCAAAACCACTTTCAACCTCAAAGATTATAGAATTTTTAACCTTGAATCCATCTTCCACAACCTTATCCAAATCCCCATCAGTTATTCCGATTACAGGTATATCAAATCTGTACAGAATGTCTGAAGATATCAAAGTTGTATCGTCACCAACAGTTATAACAAGGCTTGAATCCCTAAACTTATAGACATCCTCACCTGCATGATCCAGAAATGTTACGATAAACTCATCAGGCTTGTCATTTGAAATGATTCTTGGAGTAACCTTGGCATGTCTTAAAAGTCCGGTTTTGATAATGGCCGAATCCAAATCCACCTCGCCTAACTTTTCAAGGCCATGGCTTTTGAGTTCCCCTCCGATTATATCGACAATATGATTGTCCTTTGCAATCAGTGTCAGCTTATCGGAGTTTGTCCTTCCGATTACAACACTGTTGACCATAATGTTTTCACCGGGACTGACACCGTGAACTATTCTCTGATTAAATCCTGCATCATCCTGTCTAATATGGCTTTCATAAACCTGCTCGGGAGTTACAATATCCAGTTCCAGTTTCTCAGACAACTCCTCGACAATATCCAAATCATTATTCCAGGCAATAATGCTGCCGTCAGCCTCACCTGGACGTTCTATCTGAACAACAGGAATATTGTTTTCAGAAATCTTATCTGCATAATGGTTATACACTTTATATCCGAAAACCTGACCAGTCACATCCGATTTTCCATAGTTAAGCAAGAATATCACATCAACATTATCGTCATGAAATATCTTCAGGGAATCACTTGGTACCAATTTACGGGAAATGTCAATTATCCGCTCCAAACTCGCATCGATGACTGCAGTTCTTCCCATAGTTCCTCCAAGTCTTGCTGAAACATCACCATAATTTTCAAGCAGTTCAATCAACTTTAAAGCATAGCCTGAATCTATTATGTTCGGACCATGAACAACAACCCCAATTCTCATTTATCCACCTTAATTCTTTTTTTAAATATTCTAGATCCGCATATTTCACAATCCTCAAAAGGATAATCCTCATCATATTCCTTTTTACAGCCTTCACAAACCTTTTTCCAATTGTATACTCCTTTTATTCCCTCGGTCATTACACTCTCATAGGGAATGTCAATAATTTTCAAAGTGTTCTGAATAGTATAGTCATCGGTAATCACCTTTACATTATGCCCGTTTTCATGCAACATATACGCAAGTGAGATTAATTTTTTATCAGCAAATGATAACCTTAAAATATCCCCTGAAACAGATATAATATCATTGATACTTGATAAATACTCTGAAGGCACATCTTGTATATGCAACTTGCCTTCTTCAATAGCCATATCAAATGTCAATTTGGATTTGAAATCCTTGATTTCAGCAGAAATTTCAGGAACTGTGAAATTTTTATCTGAATTAAGTTTAAATCCATTTATGAATGCTGATGCATCTAAAACATAAGAAATTTCCATGTTATAATATTTAGATTTACAAATTTATTAAACTTAACCAAAAACATTTGGGATAGATTTGGGATAAGTTTGGGAAAGATTTGGGATAACTTTGGGAAACCTTTGGAATAGGTATGGGAGAGATTTGGGACGGTTTTGTGAAAATATATTTAAATTCAATTAAGCAAACTTAAATTATACAACAATTCGTGAAGATTTTAATAAATCTTTGCATAATATGGAGGATTAAAAATGAATATCAACAATGACATCAACAATGATATACAATTTCTTGCTAAATCCGAAATAAGATTGAAAATTCTAAGTGAGCTGAATGACGAACCAAATAACGTGCGTGGGCTTGTTAAAAAAACCAATATGGCTTATAGTTCCATATCAAATAATATAGGCAAGTTAGAGAAGAACAACTACATTTCCAAGGTTGAAAACAAATACCATGTAAATCCAATGACCGAAGTTTACTTCAAAACACTGATGGACTTTAAGGTGAGTGTTGATTTGGTAAATGAGTATGAGGCATTCTGGTACAAGCACAACCTAAACCAGTTAAGCCTCACATCAATCAAAAGGATTACCGATTTGAAAAATTCAAGACTGGTTGAGACAACACCTGTCGACATTTTCAAAACACACAACACCATCAAAAGGCATATGTTAAACTCTATAAATGTCAAAGCAATATTCCCTTACCTGCACCCGGAATATCCTGAATTGATTGGAAAAATTTTAAGCAATGAAGGAACTGTGGAACTGATTCTTCCAAAAAGCATATTTAAAGAACTTGTATTTCGCATAAATGAGAAAGTCAGAAAGAAAGCCATTAAAAATGGCAAGCTAAAAATCTACTCATTTAAAAAAGACCTGAACCTGTATCTGTCAATCTGTGATGAAACAATGAGTTTGGGACTGTTTAAAAATGACGGAAGTTTTGATCAAAATAGGATCCTGATTTCAGATGATTTGAAATCCCACACCTGGGCTGAAGAATTGTTTGAACATGTTAAAAAGCAGGTGAAAGAATGACTGGCGTCGAAACAAAAAAGGACATAGCCAAAGAATTCGGCGGAGTGAAGTACATCCTAACTTCAGGCATGAGATCAAAACTGCTTCTGGCAATGTATGAAAACCCAAAAAACCTTGATGAGTTGCGAACAGAACTGAAAAAACCTTCAGCAACAATATTGCATGGGCTGAAAGAACTTGAAACAATCAATCTGATAAAAAAGGTCCAGAAATATTATGAACTTACATCAAACGGATTTCTGTTAACCACAAATATGGTCAAATTGATTGAAAACTGGTATTCAATTAACCGTGGCAAGCTATTCTGGAACAGCCATGACTTATCCGGAATCCCCGATGAGATATTAAAAGACATTTATCTTTTGAAAAATGCCGAATACATCACTTCAACAACCAGCGATTTGTCAAACGCATTCAATACATATATCCGATTAATTTCAAAAGCGAAAAGATTAAAGATTATACTCCCTATCTATTCAGAAAACCATTTTAAGCATCTGATAAAACTTTTAAATGGCGATAAACTGAAAAGTTTGGAGTTAATAGTTAGTGAAGAAATCATAAATTCAATGGCTGAAAATGAACTGTTTAACAGGGAACTGCTAAACAACAAAAAGGTCAAAATTCACAGCGTGAAAGGAAGACTGAAAATCTTTTTGACACAAAGTGAAGAATTTATGTCACTGACGCTGTTTTTTAAGGATGGTCATTACGACGATTCTCAAATTTTGATTGCAAAAGATCAAAACGCCCTGAAATGGGCAAAAAATTTAAAAAAATACTATTAAAAAAGAGGAGGATTATATGAGTACATTTCAAGGAACATTGGAAAACTGGAATTTGTGGAATATACAAGACAAGGAACTTGTAAGCCTTATATTGGGAAGAAGTGGCGGAATAACAACATCTAGAATTATAGATTTAATACTGCAAAAGCCTCTGAACAAAAATCAGATTGCAAAAACATTAAATCTTGATTACAAAACCGTTCAATATCACATCAATCTATTAGAAGTCCATAAATACACCAAGTCAGAAAGATTCGAAAATGTCACCTATATATTTCCAACTCAAAAATTATTTAATGCTTTAAAAGAATATAAAATAACTAAAGAAATGTGCAAAATCATGAACACAGAAAGGAATGAATAAACATGAAAAGTGAAACTGCAAAAAAACATCAAAAAGAGTCATCTACTGACATAACCTGTGGTTTAATCACCTTAAGTGACAGTAGAAAGTCTGAAAAACTAGATTTATCTGGAAAATATATTGCTGATGAAATTAAATCAAGATATGAATTAAAATCAAAGGTTTTAATCCCTGATGAAAAAGAAGATTTGTTCAATGCAATTGAAAACATGATTGACGATGACATTGATGTTATATTAACAAATGGTGGAACCGGTCTTGATACCCGTGACATCACTGTTGAAGCGGTTGAATCACTTTTTGAAAAAAGAATTGATGGATTTGGAGAACTTTTCAGAGCCAAATCCTATGAGGAAATTGGTTCTGCAGCCCTTCTTTCAAGAGCAACCGCCGGAATATATAAAAAAACAATTATATTTTCCATGCCCGGATCTCCAAATGCTGTAAAAACAGCTCTCAATTTAATAATTGATGAACTTCCGCATTTCGTCCATCACGTTAAAAGATAAAATTATTTTTTTTCTTTTTTTATTTTTTTAATCGAAAAATTCATTGACTGTAATTAGAGGTTCCAGAATTATACCTTCTTTTTCAAACTCTTCGATGGCACCTTCCTGTCTATCCACAACAACAAATGCCCTTACAACATTACCCCCGTTGTCCTGAATAGCTTTAATAGCCTTTAGAAGTGAGCCTCCTGTAGTGGAAACATCCTCAACCACAATAACATTATCATCATCGTTGAGTTCCCCTTCAATGAGTTTTGAAGTACCGTAACCTTTCTTTTCCTTACGGATCATCAACAACGGCAATCCTGATTCCAGAGAAACGGCTGTGGCAATAGGAACAGCGCCTAAAGCAGGGCCCGCAACCTTATCGACATCATCATCCCCAATCTTTTCAGTGATCAGCTTTGAGATTGTTGACAATATCTTAGGTTCGGTTATTGCCTTTTTCATGTTGATGTAATAATTACTCTTTTTACCGGAAGATAGGGTGAAATCCCCTTCAAGAAAAACTTCGTTTTCCTTTAATAACTCAATCAAATATTCTTTTGAAGCCATTATAAATCATCTTCGCCTTTAAGTAGAATTTTATCCCCGATAACCTTTACAAGTTCCATTGGAACCATGTTTTCACTAGCTTTGATCTGTTCTGAAAATCCAGTTTTCTTAAGTACCAAATCAGTGATTTCATAGGTGTCCTTATCCATAACAACATCAGAAACTCTTCCGACAATTTGAACATCAGCATCAAGGACTTCCTTACCAAATAATTCATCTTTTACTCTCATAAAAAACACCGTTTAAATAAGTTTTAATTTTTAATTATTCTTTTTTAATATGTTTTTTTGTGTTAAGTTAAATATTTTTTTATCTAAATGGTGCAAGAATACATCGACTTCTTCAAGGTCAGATAGTTCAAGACAATATTAAATATAAAACTCCCAACTAATTTTTTAAATTGACAGTTTTGTAGATTTTAAATACTATAACATTAAATATAAACAACATAGTAACAATTAAATCAAGGTGAATGTATGGAAAAGAAAACTTTCACTGTTTCAGAGATTAATGGATTAATCGAAAAGAAATTGAAGATGGATCCGAAACTGAAAAACATTCTTGTAAAGGGTGAAATCTCCAACTTTTCAACAAACCGATTTAGTGGACACAGCTACTTTACACTGAAGGACGACGGGTCTCAAATTGATGCAGTGATGTTTAAGGGCATGAAAGACAGATTCCTGAAATTCGAACCGAAAGACGGTATGCAAGTAATTGTTAAGGGCAAAATTGATGTTTATGCCCCTCATGGAAAATATCAATTGGTTGCCAACAAAATGACTGAAGACGGAATCGGAAATTTATATATAGCCTTTGAACAGCTCAAAAAGAAACTTGAAAAAGAAGGATTGTTTGACGATAAACATAAAAAGCAAATCCCTGTATATCCCAAACGCATTGGTGTTGTTACAGCTTCAACAGGAGCGGCAGTAAAAGACATCATCACAACAGTCAAAAGAAGATATCCCGTATGTAAGATACTGGTTTTTCCAACACTTGTTCAGGGAAACCATGCAAAAGAACAGATTGTAAGACAGATTAAAACTGCTCAAAACTATGATATCGACACATTGATTGTTGGTCGTGGTGGAGGAAGCATTGAGGATTTATGGCCATTCAATGAAGAGATTGTTGCACGTGAAATATTTGACTGTAAAATACCTGTAATCAGTGCAGTGGGCCATGAAATAGATTTCACAATATCCGACTTTGTTGCCGATAAACGGGCCCCCACTCCAACAGCCGCAGCGGAACTGGCAGTTCCCCAATTAAGTGAAGTGAAATTCAGGGTAAATACTCTTGAAGAAAAATTACATAAAAACATTCGAAATAAGATAGAAGAAAACAGAAGCATATTAAACAACATTTCAGAAAAGCAGGTGCTGAAAAATCCTGAAGAGGTTTATGAAATAAAAGCCATGCAATTGGACAATCTGATAAACAAACTAAACTATGCATCAAACAGTCTGATTGCGGAAAACAGAAATAAGCTATTCAGAGTGGAAAATGCCCCTATTTTAAAAAATCCTAGTGAAATGTTGAAAAGTAAAAAGGAAAAATACAATAAAAATTTAAATAAACTTGAAGTTTTAAATCCACTTTTAACATTGAAAAGAGGATATTCAATAGCAAAAAGTGAAGGAAAAGTAATATCTTCCGTTAAAGATGTGAAAGTTGGAGATAAAGTTGATATTGAACTAGATGATGGAACAATTAATACAAAGGTGATATAATGCAGGATTTAAGTTTTGAAGAAAGTCTTGAAAAATTAGAGGAAATCGTGAAAAAATTAGAAACCGGTGAAGTGCCATTGGACGATGCAATTGAAGAATTCAAAAATGCAATGGATTTGGTGAAAGTCTGCAATGAAAAATTGAATTCCGCCGAAGAGGCAATTGCCAAAATTGTCCAAGACAATGGAGAACTCATCGAATTCAACACTAACGAATGAAATAGTTAATCCAATATTCCAATATTTTCTTTATTGGATTGCTATTACTCTCTTCTTTTATTTTTAAGGCCAATTCATAAGCTTCATGCTTTTGAATCAAACCGTTTTCATATTCATCTATTAAATTCAGGATGGATGTTGTTATTGCGACATTATCCTGTTTGCGTGCATCAATCCTTAACTGCTTAATAAATTCAAACTTGTCACAATCCAACTCTTTATAAAACTCATTAATATCTAATTTAAACCTATTTAATCGGACTAAAGCATTTGATTGTGATTTTTTTGTAATCCAAACCTGTTTTGAAATAGCTTTCGGTATCGCTTCAATGATTGTGGCGGCAATCAGCTCACCCAACTTTGAGTGTTTTCCGGCATTTGTAAGCTTATTTTCAGAATCAGTATTTGAAAAAATGGCCAATCCGTCAGTTCCGGTGCCTGTAGCAAATCCATTGGAATACTGAGAAGGAATTCTTAAGTTATTCAATGCAACGGTTTTGGCTTCGGTAGCGGTCATGAATGCCTCAAGCAATGTTGATTTGTCAAGACAGACATTAGTGAGTAAAATGATGTTTATTGTACCGAAATGAAACTCGCCGTTTTCCTCCCAGTAGGATGAGGGATCGCCTGCCCTTGTGGCATTTGTCCTGACACCTGCTGTGACAACGGCAGTGACTTCAGTACCCTTGAAAGCTTTTGTGACAATGCTTACATTTTTCATCTCCGCCAAAGTGACCAGGCCGGTGGCAAATTCAGAATCAATGTCTAGATTGTTACATTCATTGATTAGATATTCGCATACATCATGGTCGACAAGATAATCAATCTTTTCCTGTGAAAGATGCTGGTTAAAAACTGATTTGTACAGGCCGTTTGTTCCGCTGTTCAATTGTGAAGTGGAAACCCCATTACGGTTTAGGGTAAAATTAATTAGAATGGTATCTTTAAGGTAAAATATTTCATCATCAAGTGATGTTTTAAAAATAAGTCTGTTTGAATACATAAAAAAAGAAAAAAAAGAAGATGTAAGAATTTACATCATTGGAGGCATTCCGCCCATTGCGGAAGGATCCATACCCATATCTTCAGGGCCTTTTGTTGATGCAATTACATCGTCGATTCTTAAAATCATTTCAGCTGCTTCGGATGCAGATTGAATAGCTTGTTTTTTAACACGTTTAGGTTCGATTACGCCAGCTTCTTTCATGTCTGCTACTTCACCAGTGAATACATCTAATCCCATGTAGTAGGAGTCTTCTTGTGCTGCTCTTAAGTCTACTAAGGAGTCGATGCTGTCTAAACCTGCGTTTTCAGCTAAGGTTTTTGGTACGATTTCTAAAGCTTCAGCAAATGCGTTTACAGCTAATTGTTCTCTTCCGGAAATGGATTCAGCATAGTCTTTGAGCTTTTTAGCCATTGCGATTTCTGGAGCTCCTCCACCAGCAACTACTTTGTCGTCTTCTACGGTTGCTGCTACTACACCGATTGCGTCTTCGATTGCTCTTACGATTTCATCTACGATGTGTTTGGTGGATCCTCTTACGAATAAGGTTACGGATTTTGCACCTGAGCATTCTTCTACGAAGATCATGTCGTCACCGGAGATTTTTCTTTCTTCTACGGTTCCAGCAATACCTAAGTCGTCTTCGGTTAAGTCATCTAAGTTGGTGATGACGCTTGCACCGGTTGCTCTGGATAATTTTTCGATGTCGGATTTTTTAACCCTTCTTACAGCTAATACACCAGCTTTGGATAAGTAGTGTTGTGCTAAGTCATCGATACCTTTTTGTGCGAATAATACATTAGCTCCTGCTGCAACAACTTTATCAACCATGTCTTTAACCATTTTTTCTTCTTGTTCGATGAAAGCTTGCATTTGAGCAGGGTCAGTGATTTTGATTTCAGCGTCCATTTCAGTTTCTTTAACTTCTAATGGAGTGTTTACTAATGCGATTTTTGCATCTTTGATTTCAGATGGCATACCTGGGTGTACTCTTTCTTTGTCTACAATTACACCTTCAACTAAGTTGGATTCTTCGACAACAGCACCATCTTTTTTCTCGATTTTAATATTGTCAATGTCAACATTACCGTCTTCTGCAACAGCTTCTACAGCTTCTACGATTAATTTTGCTAATGGTTCACGTGCTGCTTCGGTTCCTTTACCAGTCATAGCAGTCATAGCTACTTTCATTAAGGTTTCAGAATCAACATCTTCAATTGCGATTTCATCTAAGATTTCTTGTGCTTTTTCAGCTGCTTTTCTGTATCCCATAGCTATGATAGTTGGGTGAATGTCAGAGTCAAGTAAGTTTTCGGATTTTTTGAGTAATTCACCAGCAATGATAACTGCAGTAGTAGTTCCGTCTCCAACTTCATCTTCTTGGGTTTTTGCTACTTCTACGAGCATTTTTGCTGCTGGATGTTCAATATCCATTTCTTTTAAGATAGTTACACCATCATTGGTAACTACAATATCACCAAGTCCGTCAACTAACATTTTGTCCATTCCTTTTGGACCTAATGTGGTTCTTACAGTTTCAGCTAATACTTTACCAGCTAAAATGTTATTTCTTTGAGCATCTCTGCCGACAGACCTGTTAGTACCTTCAGGTAAAATAAAAATTGGTTGTCCTTGTGCCATTAATAATCACCTTTTTTTAATTTTTAAATAATTTAGATCAGTTTAATAATCAACATGAGAAAATAAGTTATAGTGTTGACAAAACCTTTCTACATAATTAATGAGTTTAAGGTTATATAAATACTTTATGGTATAAAGTAAATAAAAGTAAGAAAAAGAAAAAAGCAACAATTCACCTGAAAATTCCATGCATAAATATTGAAGGAGCGATGAATAATTTTAATAGTATCCTATCAACTACCAATATTATTAATTCTAAAACTAATTAAATGAAAAAGTGTCTTGAAAAAATAGCATAACTAAACTGACAGATAGATTGTGCTGTAAAAAAAATAAGAAGTTGAGGTAGAATCTATCTACCCTGTTTTTTCTCAAGCCTGAAAGGAGGAGTGACCTCTTGAGTTTCGTAAGCTTCCTGTTCTTCCTGCAATTCATTGAAGAATGCATTGATTTCTTCCAATCTTTTGATTTTATCCTCTTTTCTTTGAAGCTCACTTTGAAGTCTTAAATAATCCTCACGTGAAACTGTTTGCTCCTTGATATAGCGAAGTTCATTTTCACGGGCATTGATTTCATTTTGCAATTGGTTTTCGAGGTTTACATAATCCTCTTTAGGAATTGTCCTTTCTTTTAGATATTTAATTTCACTGTCCCTTGCATCAAGTTCAGTGTCGAAACGAGTTTTAAGGGAAACATAATCATCTTTAGGAACAGTACTTTGCTGAAGATTTGCAATTTGACCATCCAAAGTCTTGATTTCAGAATCAAATCTTGATTGAAGGTCATCATAATCTTGTTTTGGGATAGTGTCTTGTTTTAATGTGGAAATCTCATTATTCATTGCATTAATTTCAGATTCGAATTGAGTTTGAAGGGATATATATTCATCTTTAGGAATTGTTTGCTGTTTTAAAATGTTTAACTCACTTTTAATCTGCTCGATTTCACTTTCTTTAATGCGGATTTCATTGTCCTTAAGCTCGATTTGTTTTTCAAGTTCCAAAATTTGAGCCTGAGATTCAACATTGTTCTCCAGCTTGATAACTTTGATTTTATAATCGTCGATTGTTCTAGAAAGAGTATTAATTTGAGCTTCTTTTTCTGCAATGCTTTTATAAGATTCGTTTAATCTTTCATTAACTTCAGAAAGTTCTTTTTTCTTATAATCCCTCAATTGTTCAGCGAAATATTCCTTAATTTCATCGAGAGAGTTGTTTACATAATCAAGTTCATAGATCCTATCTTCCTGATTCTTGATTAAAATATCCTTTTCTTCCATCTGTTTTTTCAAAAGATTAATTTCGTCTTCAGCTTTGAATTTAATAACAGAAACTTCTTTTTCCTTGTCAATAATGTCTTGCTCGAGCTCTTTAATCCGTTGAGGAGTGGTATCATTAGCACGTGCAACTTCAAGCTCAGTTAGTTCAAATTTTAACTGATTGAGCTCTAATAGGCAAGACCGAATTAAAGATTGTAGTGTATCTTTTTCAGCATCAATTCCTATTTCCATTTTATCCCTTAGTTAACATTTTATCCCAATATCGAATTCAAATTCTTAAATTTTTATGAATTTGGAAACTCCGATATATTGTACAATATAATTCCTTGATATAAAATATTAATTTTATACTATTTAAATTAAACCCTTAAACTAACCAAAAAATAAAACTAAAAACATACAGAAAACAATAAGAAAAATTAGAAAAAATTAAAAAAAATAGAAAAAATAAAAGGATAAAATTAGAGTATTTTATCATTAATCAATTCAGCATTCAATATAGAAGCACCAGCTGCACCACGAATAGTGTTATGTCCAACTAATACATATTTAAAACTATTATCAAATACTGCATCTTTCCTAAGTCTTCCAACAGAAACTGCCATACCATTACCGGCATTTCTGTCCATTCTAGGTTGTGGCCTGTCGGATTCCTCTTTGACGATTACCGGATTTTCAGGAGCGGAGAATAAATTTAATTTTTGTGGCAAACCCTTAAAGTTTGACATTTTTTCACTTACATCAGCAATGTCAAAATTATCCGCCAACTCAATAAATACGGCTTCGGTATGACCATCAATAACAGCTACCCTATGACATGATGCACTCAATTTGAAATCTGCATTTACCACATCGGTTCCATCGAATTTACCCAGCAGATATAATGATTCACTTTCCATTTTTTCCTCTTCCCCACCAATGTAAGGAACAAGATTATCGACAATAGCCATTGATGGAACCCCATTATAACCTGCACCGGACACTGCCTGCATGGTTGACACCCTAACGGATTTTACATCAAAGTTATCAACAACAGGCTTTAATGTTAAAGCCAATGCGATAGTTGAACAGTTAGGATTGGTTACAATGAATCCGTCCCAGTCATTTTCCTTTTGCTGGGCATCAATCATGTCTAAACATTCTGGATTGACTTCCGGAATGACTAATGGAATATTTTTCTTCATCCTGTGTGCACTGGCATTACTTGCAACAACATAATCCTTTGCAAATTCCTTTTCAACAGTCAATGCAAAATCAGCCGGAAGAGATGAAAATACAATATCAACATCATTGTCCATTGCTTCAGGATTGGTTTCAATAACTTCAATGTCCTTAACTGATTCAGGCATGTCAGTATCCATATACCAGGTTGTTGCATCCTCATATCTTTTTCCTGCAGATCTTGAAGAAGCCGCTAAAGCAGTAACCTCGAAATCCGGATGATTTTCAAGCAATTGAATAAATCTCTGACCAACCATTCCGGTTGCGCCCAATACACCTACATTTACCATATTAAACACCTATTCTAATCCTAAAACATCATTCATACTGCTGACGATTCCTTTTTCAGCATTTGGAATGTATCTGATAGCTCTAATTACACCTGCAATAAATACTTCTCTAGTATGAGCCTGGTGTTTAAGCTCTATTCTTTCACCGTCACCCACAAACATTACGGTGTGGTCTCCAACAATGTCTCCACCACGAATTGCATGAATACCTATTTCTTCAGGAGTTCTTTTTCCAACAAGACCTTGTCTTCCATAGACTCCAACTTCTTCAGGGTCACGTTCCAATTCTTTGGCAATAACTTCAAAAGCGGTCATTGCTGTTCCGGATGGAGCGTCCTTTTTCTGATTGTGGTGAGCTTCAATAATTTCAATGTCAAAATCATATAATAATGGAGCCAATTTCTTCAATGTGTTGAAGAAAACGTTTACCCCAATAGCCATGTTTGAAGAGATGACTGCCGGAACGTTATTTTCCTTAACATTCTGAATGTTGGATTCCATTTGTTCTTCACTGAATCCTGTAGTTCCAACTACAACTCCAACACCACAGGAGGTAGCTGTTTTAATAGTTTCAACTGCAGCATGTGCAATGGTAAAATCAACCAGCACATCAGGTTTGGAAGCCTTGAGGGTTTCTTCCAGTTTTTCAGAACCGGTGATTTCAACACCCAATTCATCAATACCTGCTTGAAGTCCTGCATCTTTACCTGCCAATGGAGTGTTTGGCATTTCAATAGCTGCAACAACTTCCATGTCCTCTTGTTCTGTGACTTTTCTAATAATGCCGGAGCCCATTCTTCCTGCAGCTCCGGTTACTGCTACTCTAATCATTATAATACCAACTTTAAATTAATCCTGAATCTTTTAAAGCTTTTTTAAGCACTTCCAAATTTTCCTCTTTCATGTCAGCCAAAGGTTGTCTGAATGGTCCTGAAGGCAGTCCCATTAATCTCATTGCAGTTTTAACAGGGACCGGATTGGTTTCAATGAATAATGCTCTGATCAATTCAACCATTTCATAGTGAAGTTCCATTGCCCTTGTATAATCATCATTCAAAATACTGTCAACCATTAAAACCATTCTTTTGGCGTCAACATTAGCTGAAGCTGAAATAACACCTGTCGCACCGACTGCCATGAGAGGTAAAGTAAGGGAATCTTCACCGGAAAGGATATTGAAATCATCTTCAAGTCCTTCATGAGTCAATGCTCTGTAGATGTCTGATACTTTATCAACACTACCGCTGGCTTCTTTTACAGCGTCAATACCGTCAATTTTAGCCAATTCCACAATTGTGTCAACATCCATGTTGAGTCCTGTACGGGAAGGCACGTTATAAGCTATGAGCGGAATGTCGGTTTCATCTGCAATAGTTCTGTAATGTTCAATTACCGCATGCTGTTGCGGTTTATTATAGTAAGGAGTGATTAATAATGCTGAATCTGCACCTGCATCATCTGCATACTTTGTTAATGATAAAGCTTCAGAGGTAGCGTTACTTCCTGTTCCGGCAACGGTTTCAACCCTGCCGTCAACCTCATCAACCAAAATATCAATTATTCTTTGGTGTTCCTCATGGGAAACGGTGGCTGATTCACCAGTTGTGCCCGCACCGACCAGTCCGGTAACGCCTTTGTCGATCAAATAATTAATGTTTGATCTAAATCCTTCCTCATCAATCTCCAAATCTTTAGTGAATGGAGTTACCATTGCAACGTAAGTTCCTTCAAAATTCATTCTAAAACCTCTTTAATTAATTCACGTGCTTTTTCACCATCTTCCCAGTTAACGAATAATACAACTGCTGTTTGTGATGAAATAATTTCGACAATATTGATTTCATTTTTTCTGAGTGGTTCTGTAATATCTGAAATTATACCTGGAGTGTCAATAATATCAGGGCTTACAAATGTAATCATTGCTGTGTCTCTACCTAAGGATAGAGAGCTTAATACATCAGTTTCAATTACTACTTGATGCAATAAGTGATATGCCTTGTTGGAGTCGGATTTTTCAACGAATGCTGTGATTGAATTCTGACCTGCAGAAATACCGAAGATATTGATATCTGAATCTGCAAGTTTTCCGGACAGGTTAGCTATCAAACCGGTTTTTTTAAGCATTGCTTCTCCAACGATTGCTATAAGTGAAATAGGATTCTTATACTTTGTTACGCATTTCATCATATCTCCCTCAAATGGACCTACAATACGAGTACCATTTACGGACAAGTCTCCGTGAGCGAAATTGATAATCTTTGCAGAAATGGATGGATCTTTATATTTTAATGCATGAGGGTGCAGAACCTGTGCTCCATGAGTGGCCAAATCCCTCATTTCCTCAACTGATATCTGTTCCAGCAATTCGGCCTCTTCAATTTTATTTGGATCAGTTGACATTACACCTTCCACATCTGTAACTATTACAACCTCATTTGCATCGAGACAATGACCTAAAAGGAATGCGGTGATATCACTTCCACCTCTTCCAAGAGTGGTGACCTCCCCGCTTGGACCCTGTCCTAAAAATCCGCAAACAACAGGTATGATGCCCTGGTTAACTAAATTTCTGATTCCATCGACTTTCTTTTTGGTTGTGTTGAAATCAATGTTCGCTTCAAGGGAATGGGAATCGGTCACTATTGGCCACAATTCATTATAAGGGTCGATATATTCAGACTTAACACCTAATGCTTCAATAGTTGCTGAGAATAATCTAACACTAGTTAACTCACCCATAGCCATAATCTCTGCCTTCTGTTTGTCAGTTAAACTAGAGCCAATAGCTTCATCAGATAATCCAATAAGTTCATCAGTAGTCTTGTTTACAGCTGAAACAACAACTACAACCTGATTACCTTTCATATACTCATTTACAACGGCCTGCGCCGCTTTTTTAATCCTGGAACCATTACCTACCGAGGTTCCACCAAATTTTGCTACTATCAAATCCATTAAGTTCACCTATTTCTATAAAGTATTAATTGAAATTTTGTTTTAAGTATTAACTAAACAAAATATTCATATATATTTTTATTTAACCGTATTAATATACTTTAATTAAAAAATCTATAGTATTTTCAAAAAAATATTAAATCAAAAAAAAAAGTTATAAAAAAAGAGTAAAAAAAATATGTAGAAAGCTTAGTCTTGGGTTTGTTCTAACCTTACAAGCCTTGTAACATATCCAGCAATTTTATTTCTTAAATGTTTAGTACTTACATACTAATTTTTTGTTTTCTTCAAAATCAGTAGTGAAAACACCTTTGTGAGTTTCAATAAGTTCTTTTGCTAAACGTTTAACAAATGAAGTTCTAATATTGCCCATCATCATTCCTCCTTAAAATTTCTTTTTGCGCATTTTTACTTAAAATAGTCAGCATACTTACTATTTGATCAATAATATCAACGTCAAGATTGTTTTCCTCAGCCATTCTCCTTATTTTTTCGTGGATTGCATCTTCCCTGCTTTTATCATAAACTGGTTTTCCAAGATAATCTTTAGAAAGTACAATGCCCATTGCAAGAGAAGTTCTCTCGGAAATCAAATCAAACAATGCGTTATCAATTTCATCAATACGTTTTCTAGATTCTTCGAGAAGTATTTCCGCCTCTTCTTTATTATTAAAAGATATTATTTTGTCATTACTTTTCAAAAAATCACCAAATTGATAATAATATAATTTATTAAAATCATAGTATATAAACTATTGCTTAATCAAGATATAATTACATGAATGGTTTTTTAGAAAATTTTTTAACAAGATAATCTTTGAAAAATGTCGAGTGAAACAAGACCAGAATTATAGTATCCTGCATCCCACATTATCCACTTCTGTTTTAATTACACGACCTTCATATTTCATCCAGGCGTCCTTAACCTCATCAATTGAATTTTCATCAACAACCGCAAAAAATGCGGAGCCTGTTCCGGACAATCCTGAAGCCAATGCCCCACAGGAGAGAGCATCAATGGCAATGGATGTATTGAAGCCCAGAGCTGATGAATAAATAAGACCGTTTAAATTGATTGCCCTGAAATAATCCTTTTTGCATGCAAACTCATATGCGGTTTCAACCAAGGGCGCCATTACCTTCATGCGCCCAACATCCGAATCCCCGGATTTTGAATGGAAATCCGGCATGTAAATCAAGAGGTCATAATCATCCATCCTTTCCTTTATGACAAATTCCCGGTTCCCGTTATCTGTTACGACAACCCCTCCGAAATAGGATGCAGTTGCATCATCAAATGATCCGGTTATTGTAACGCCCGCTTCAAGTGATGCATCAATCGCCAAATTCACAACTTCCAAATCACTTAGCCTTTCCAAATCAAATTCCTCGGCAAACATTTCAGAGACTACCTTAACGATTGCATTGGATGAAGCGCTGCTGCTTGAAAGGCCTGAAGCCATAGGCAGACTTGATGTTGTCTTCAAACTGACTCCAAAATCATCCTGATTAATATCATAATAGCTGAAAACCTTCTTAACACACAGTTCCATCAATCCGGTATCTGCACCAACGTCATTGCTGCATTCAATGCCTTCAGAAATGGTTTTGGCATCACATTCAATATCCAAACCTATGCCGAAAGCGGATCCGAAGCCTGTTGCGATTGCATTGATTATGGTTGCAGAACCCGGTGACCTTACACTTTTTTTCATTGTTTAACCTCATCATATGGAATATCGACTGTTGAAAAGTCCAAAGCCCTGTTTCTTGCATTCATGGACAGGACCACTCTGAAATTCTCATCAAGAATCATTTTGTCAATCGCATTGGCAATGGAAGTTACGTTATTCGGATCTACAAGCAAACCCACATCATCATTGATGATTTCTGTTATTCCTCCGACATCACTTCCGATGACAGGCTTTCCGCAGGCCAATGCCTCTATCAAAACCAGTCCGAAACTTTCTGAAAATGACGGAAGAACCAGAACGTCACAGCTCGGAATGATTTTTTCGACATCGGTTCTTGAGCCTGTAAATATCACATCAGGAATGTTTTCCTCCTCAACCTTTTTTGTAAGTTTCTTGTATAAAGGTCCGTCCCCGACAACAACAAGATAATAATCGCTTTTTGTAGCTTTTTTGGCTTCCAAAAGGGAATCCACATTTTTCCTTTTAATCAGGTTGCCGACAAACATTACAATCGGCTTGTCCAGCAGGCCATATTCCTCTTTAAAGGAACTGTCATTTTTTGGAGAAAACTTATCGATGTCAACGGAATTCCATGAAAGCTTGATTTTATCCGCAATACCCACAACACCTGTTGCAACGATTTCATGCATCAGCGCATTGCTTACTGCAAAAACCCCGTCAGCATTCTTCAATACGTCCCTGATTGTTGAACGGATCAAAGGCTGTGACTTGTATAGCTCAAACATGTCGGAACCGTGGGCGGTCACATAGGTTTTTATGTTATGCTTATTTCCAACCTCTACCGCAGCGGCTCCTGCAGGAAAGAGATAATGTCCGTGAATGATGTCAATGTCTTCCTTTTCCAGGAGATTTTCCAATGCCTTTTTTGCATTCTTTTTAAACATCAGTCCCCTTACGCCGGGAACATTAATCCCTCGGGTTCCAATTACATGTATTCCGTCAATATCCTTGAGTTCCTTGTGGGGATATGTTATTACATAGACTTCATGACCCTCTTCAACTAATTTTTTTGACAGGGTGTGAATATGAACCCCCACTCCTCCGAAATGCGGTGGAAACTGACCTACCATAGCGATTTTCATAAAAATAAAACTCCAAAATTATTATGTTAATATTTAATTAAATTATTGTTTAAATAATTAATCAAATTAATTAAAAATAAGAGGTTAACAGATAACAATCAACAGACTAGTTTTAAAAAAAAATAAATATAAGGAATTAAAATCCTTATTTAAATTATTCCAAGTTTTTTGGCAGTCTTTTCATCAACCTTACCGGTCACTTTCAATCCTTTGTCATGCTGGAACTCCTTGACGGATCTTTCAGTGCAGCTTTGGAACTTGCCGTCAACCTTAAGGTAGTGTCCTTTGTATGAGAGGTAGTATCC